>NZ_JAJTDH010000018.1:0-40423 GCF_021300285.1 Microcystis sp. 49638_E5
GTCAAGAGACAGTGGGAATTGCTTTAGTTTTAGATGCTAGTTTTCAGCGACTTAGCCAAAGACAGCAGGAATTATTCACTAAAACCAGCATTTATCGCCGAGAATTTGATTCTCTGGCAGCCAAAGCAGTGATGGATAATTACCCGGAGATCGAACTATCCGAGATCACGGCAGATTTGCGAGAATTACAGCGACGATCATTATTAGAAGAAAAAGAGGAAAATCGCCAGCGAATTTTTAGTTTTCAGCCTTTAGTTTGGGAATATGCACAATACAAAGCCGGTGATCAAAGGGAATTACACCAAAAAGCGATCGCCTATTATCTTTCTATTGCTCAACCCGACTCCTGGGAAATCCTCAACGATGTGCAACCTTACCTAGAAATTTTCTATCATCACTATCAGTTAACCGAGTACGACAATGCTTTTGATATTCTCCGTGCTATCGATGATTTTCTCACCCGACGGGGGTATTATCAAACCCTAGCGGATTATTACCTTGAATTAGTCACTGTTTACCAACAACAGGAAGAGCAAACCAACTGGAATTATGCCGCATCCCTCACCAGTTTAGGCAATGTTTACTATTCCCTAGGAGAATACCAAAAAGCGATCGAGTTTCATCAACAGTCCTTAGCAATCAAACGGGAAATCGGTGATCGGGGGGGTGAAGCGACTTCCTACAATAATTTAGGCACTGTTTACTATTCCCTAGGAGAATACCAAAAAGCGATCGAGTTTCATCAACAATCCTTAGCAATCACACGGGAAATCGGTGATCGGGGGGGTGAAGCGGCATCCTACATCGGTTTAGGCAATGTTTACCAATCCCTAGGAGAATACCAAAAAGCGATCGAGTTTCATCAACAATCCTTAGCAATCACACGAAAAATCGGTGATCGGGAAAGTGAAGCGTATTCCTACGGTAATTTAGGCAATGTTTACTATTCCCTAGGAGAATACCAAAAAGCGATCGAGTTTTATCAACAGTCCTTAGCAATCACACGGGAAATCGGTGATCGGGGGGGTGAAGCGAAATCCTACGGTAATTTAGGCAATGTTTACGATTCCCTAGGAGAATACCAAAAAGCGATCGAGTTTCATCAACAGTCCTTAGCAATCAAACGGGAAATCGGTGATCGGAGGGGTGAAGCGGCATCCTACAATAATTTAGGCAATGTTTACGGTTCCCTAGGAGAATACCAAAAAGCGATCGAGTTTCATCAACAGTCTTTAGCGATCACACGCGAAATCGGTGATCGGGGGGGTGAAGCGAAATCTTGGTTTAATCTGGGACTTACCTACTATAAACTCGATCGTATATCGGAAGCGAAAGAAGCATTTCTTCAGTCGCGGGAATTATATCAAGCATTGGGGTTAGCAGCGGATGTTCAAAAGTGCGATGATCAAATTCGGCAATTAGAAACCCGAAAATATCCCTTAATCGTTGCTTTCTTTCTGGGGGTGGTTAAGTTTCCTTTAGTTTTAATTGGGGGGATAATAGTGGCATTGTGGCGATTGTTAAAAAGATGGTTGAGGAAAGCATAATTATCGGTAGGATGGGTTAAATATCCCTTATTTTTAACCTGAGTTTCACATCTGCTAATTTCCCCTCATAACTACCCTAAAGTGAGAAATTATAGTAATATTTCTAAGGATTACCAGAAAAGAAAGAGCGCCACGCTGCTGTTCCGATCGCTCCTCCTAAAAGAATAATTAACGTCCAAACTTGATTTTTTTGGATTCCTTCCACCTTTTCTAGTCTTCTATCCATCCCATCGACTTTCTCAGTTAGTTTTGTCTGTCCTACCTCTAGCTTAGTTAGCCGTTCGTCGATTTTGTCAAATTTCTGGTTAAAATCCTTTTGTAAGCTGTCAAATTTCTGGTTAACATCCTGTTGGAAGGTATCGATTTTTTGGTTAACTTCCTTGATGCTGTCTTTGATTTCCTTGAGGACAGATTCAAGACTATAAGTAACGGTTTCAGACTATAAGTAACGGTTTCGTTAGACATTTTGGTAACATCCCTGGGAGTAATGATAGTACAATAATTTTATTTTAATCCTAAATCCGGTTATTAGAAACTGATTACCTATTGCCTAGCATTTAGTATTATGGCAATATTTCTAAGGATTGCCAGAAAAGAAAGAGCGCCACGCTGCCGTGCCGATCGCTCCTCCTAAAAGGATAATTAACGTCCAAACTTGATTTTTTTGGGTTCCTTCCACCTTTTCTAGTCTTCTATCCATCCCATCGACTTTCTCAGTTAGTTTTGCCTGTCCTACCTCTAGCTTAGTTAGCCGTTCGTCGATTTTCTCAAATTTCTGGTTAATATCTTTCTGTAGGCTGTCAAATTTCTGGTTAAGATCCTTCTGTAGGCTGTCAAATTTCTGGTTAACATCCTTTTGTAAGCTATCAAATTTCTGGTTAAAATCCTTCTGTAGGCTATCAAATTTCTGGTTAACATCCTGTTGCAAGGTATCAAATTTCTGGTTAAAATCCTTCTGTAGGCTGTCAAATTTCTGGTTAACATCCTGTTGGAAGGTATCGATTTTTTGGTTAACTTCCTTGATGCTGTCTTTGATTTCCTTGAGGACAGATTCAAGACTATAAGTAACGGTTTCATCTGGTTATTAAAAACTGATTATTTATTTCTCCTTTTGCCTTTTGCATGAGTAGAAAACGGGTTTCTCGGAGAAACCCGTTTTCTGTGGGTTACTCAAAGGATTGGGATTGAGCCGTGTTTTTATGATCAATCATAAACAAAACCCCCCACCAATGGGCGGGGGGTTTTTTAGTTACCTAATTCAAGGTTTAGCCGAACTTGCCGGCAGTGGAAGCGATCAAGAAGGCGGCGTAGGTGAAGATATAGCCAACGGTGAAGTGAGCTAAACCAACCAAACGAGCCTGAACGATCGAGAGAGCCACGGGTTTGTCTTTCCAACGAACGAGGTTCGCCAGAGGAGTGCGTTCGTGGGCCCAAACGATAGTTTCGATCAACTCTTGCCAGTAACCACGCCAAGAGATCAGGAACATGAAACCGGTTGCCCAAACGAGGTGTCCAAAGAGGAACATCCAGGCCCAGACAGAAAGGTTGTTAACACCGTAGGGGTTGTAACCGTTGATTAACTGAGCCGAGTTAGCCCAGAGGTAATCGCGGAACCAGCCCATCAGGTAGGTGGAGTTTTCGTTAAACTGAGCCACGTTACCCGACCAGACACCGAGGTGTTTCCAGTGCCAGTAGAAGGTTAACCAACCCAAGGTGTTCAACATCCAGAACATGGCTAGGTAGAAGGAATCCCAAGCAGAGATGTCGCAAGTACCGCCACGGCCGGGACCGTCGCAAGGGAAGGAATACCCGAAGTCTTTTTTATCGGGCATTAATTTGGAACCACGAGCGTCTAAAGCACCTTTAACCAGGATTAGAACGGTGGTGTGTAAACCAAGAGCGATCGCATGGTGAACGAGGAAGTCGCCAGGACCGATGGTTAAGAATAGGGAGTTAGTGCCGCTATTGATTGCGTCTAGCCAACCGGGTAACCAAACATCACCGTAGTTAGGATAGGCGGTGTAAGCGATACTATCGGGGTTAGACAACAGTACGTTCATGCCGTACAGGGTTTTACCCGAAGCTGCTTGCACGAATTGAGCGAACACAGGTTCGATCAGGATTTGTTTTTCGGGAGTACCGAAAGCGACGACTACATCGTTATGAACGTAGAGGCCGAGGGTGTGGAAACCTAAGAAAAGGGAAACCCAGCTTAGGTGAGAGATGATCGCTTCTTTATGCTCCAGCATCCGCGCCAGGACGTTATCTTTGTTCGCTTCGGGATCATAGTCACGCACGAAGAAGATAGCACCGTGAGCGAAAGCACCCACCGCTAGGAAACCAGCGATGTATTGGTGGTGGGTATAGAGAGCCGCTTGGGTAGTGTAGTCCTTAGCGATAAAGGCATAAGGGGGTAGCGCGTACATATGCTGCGCCACCAGAGAGGTGATCACGCCTAAAGAAGCCAGGGCCAAACCGAGTTGGAAGTGGAGAGAGTTGTTAACCGTGTCATAAAGATTTTTGTGACCGGCTCCTAACTTACCACTGGGGGGTCTGTGGGCATTGAGGATGTCCTTGATGCTGTGACCGATGCCCCAGTTGGTGCGGTACATATGACCAGCCACAATGAAGATCACAGCGATCGCCAAGTGGTGGTGAGCCATATCGGTTAACCAGAGGGACTCGGTTTGGGGATGGAAACCACCTAAGAAGGTGAGGATCGCAGTTCCCGCGCCTTGGGCAGTACCGAAAATGTGGTTAGCAGTGTCGGGGTTTTCCGCATACACACCCCAGTCACCGGTGAAGAAGGGTAGTAAACCCGCCGGGTGGGGGGGAGTGGAGAGGAAGTTGTCCCAACCAACGTGCTGACCGCGGGATTCGGGGATAGCAACGTGAACGAGGTGTCCGGTCCAAGCCAGAGAGCTAACACCGAACAGAGCGGCGAGGTGGTGGTTCAGGCGAGATTCAGCGTTTTTGAACCAAGCGAGGCTAGGACGGAACTTAGGTTGTAAGTGTAACCAGCCAGCAAAGAGGAAAATCGCCGAGAGAATCAGCAGGAACACCGCACCTTGGTATAGGTCTTGGTTGGAGGTCATACCGATGGTGTAGAACCAGTGGTAAACCCCGGAATAGGCGATGTTAACCGGATTAGAAGCGCCAGCTTGGGTGAAGGCATCTACCGCGCCTTTACCGAACTGGGGATCCCAAATCGCATGGGCGATGGGACGGATGTTTAAGGGATCTTTGATCCACTGCTCGAAGTTACCTTGCCAAGCGACGTGGAATATCGTACCGGAAGTCCACAGGAAAATGATTGCAATGTGGCCGAAGTGCGACGCGAAAATCTTTTGGTAGAGATTCTCTTCCGTCATGCCATCATGACTTTCAAAATCGTGGGCTGTGGCGATCCCGTACCAAATCCGACGGGTGGTCGGATCTTGGGCTAGATCTTGGCTAAATTTAGGGAATTTAGTTGCCATAGCTGTTTAGGAAATTCTCCTCTCTAAATAACTGAGGCTCTTACACGAGTGCTGGTTATTTCCTTTTTTAAATTCACCCACTGTAATAGGAAACGCTTACAGTGGTATCGGTCAATCGACGCTGGTTCAGCCTAGTCTTGCCAATCCCCGGGGGACTGGCAAGCCCTTATAGGCAAGTTTAGCCAATCGAGAGACTTCTGGCCAAGAAGAATGCCCAAGTGGTGACAATACCGCCTAAGAGGTAGTGAGCCACACCAACGGCACGACCTTGAATGATGCTCAGGGCGCGAGGTTGGATAGCGGGGGCAACTCTTAACTTGTTGTGCGCCCAGACGATCGACTCGATTAATTCTTGCCAGTAGCCGCGACCACTGAACAGGAACATCAAGCTAAACGCGAAGACGAAGTGACCGGCTAGGAACATGATTCCGTAGGCAGACAGGGCAGAGCCATAGGAATTAATGACTTGCGCTGCTTGCGCCCAGAGGAAATCGCGTAACCAACCGTTGATGGTGATGGCACTTTGGGCGAAGTTACCGAGGGTAACGTGGGTGACAGTGCCATCGGGGGCGACGGTTCCCCAGACATCGGACTGCATTTTCCAGCTAAAGTGGAAGATTACGACCGAGAGGGAGTTGTACATCCAGAACAGGCCGAGGAAGACGTGATCCCAACCCGAAACTTGGCAGGTACCGCCGCGACCGGGACCATCGCAGGGGAAACGGAAACCGAGATTCGCTTTATCGGGAATCAGACGGGAACCGCGAGCGTAGAGAACCCCTTTGAGGAGAATCAACACGGTTACATGGATGGTGAAGGCGTGGATGTGATGCACGAGGAAATCGGCAGTACCGAGAGTGATCGGCATCATGGCCACTTTGCCACCCACTGCTACTACGTCGCCACCGAAAGCATAACTAGCGGTAGTGAGAGCGTTAGGAGCGGTGTTGCCGGGGGCTAGGGTGTGGAGACTTTGTACCCATTGGGCAAAGATGGGTTGTAGTTGAATTCCCGTATCCGAGAACATATCTTGGGGACGACCAAAAGCCCGCATGGTGTCGTTGTGAATGTATAAACCGAAGCTATGGAAGCCGAGGAAAATACATACCCAGTTCAGGTGGGAGATAATTGCGTCGCGATGACGGATCACCCGATCGAGCAGGTTATCGACGTTTTTGGCCGGATCGTAGTCGCGTACCATGAAGATCGCTCCGTGCGCTCCCGCACCGACGATTAAGAAGCCACCGATCCAAGTGTGGTGAGTGAACAAGGATAGTTGGGTGGCGTAGTCCGTCGCCTGATAGGGATAGGGCGGCATGGCGTACATATGGTGGGCCACGATGATGGTTAGCGAACCTAAGAGAGCAAGGTTAATCGCTAACTGGGCGTGCCAAGAGGTGGTCAGGATTTCGTACAGTCCTTTGTGACCTTGACCGGTGAAGGGACCTTTGTGGTTTTCGAGGATTTCCTTCATGCTGTGACCGATACCCCAGTTGGTACGGTACATATGACCAGCAATGATGAATAATACAGCGATCGCCAAGTGATGGTGAGCGGTATCGGAAAGCCAGAGACCACCGGTCACGGGGTTCAAGCCACCTTTGAAGGTGAGGAAATCCGAGTAAGCACCCCAGTTAAGGGTAAAGAAGGGGGTCAAACCCTGGGCGAAGCTGGGATATAAATCCGCCATCTTGCTCGGTTCGAGAATGAACTCGTGGGGCAAGGGGATGTCTTGGGGAGCTACTCCAGCATCGAGGAGTTTGTTCACCGGTAAAGAAACGTGAATCTGATGACCGGCCCAACCTAGGGAACCTAAGCCGAGTAAACCCGCCAAGTGGTGGTTCATCATCGATTCCACGTTTTGGAACCATTCCAGTTTCGGTGCGCTTTTGTGGTAATGGAACCAACCGGCAAACAGCATCAGGCCCGCCATAACTAAACCACCGATAGCGGTGCAGTATAGCTGATAGCTGTTGGTGAACCCGGAAGCCCGCCAGAGGTAGAACAGACCAGAGGTGATCTGAATACCGTGGAAGCCGCCGCCCACATCGCCGTTGAGGATGCCTTGACCGACGATCGGCCAGACCACTTGGGCGCTGGGTTTGATGGCCAGCGGGTTGGTTAACCAAGCTTCATAGTTAGAAAATTTCGCGCCGTGGAAGTACATTCCACTCAGCCAAACGAAGACAACGGCGAGATGTCCGAAGTGGGCGCTGAAGATTTTCCGAGAAATATCTTCTAGATCGCTGGTTTGACTATCAAAATCGTGGACGTTGGCGTGTAGGTTCCAAATCCAGGTGGTGGTTTTGGGTCCTTTGGCTAAAGTGCGATCAAAATGCCCCGGTTGCCCCCACTTCTCAAAGGAAGTAGGTACTGGGTCTTTATCTACAATCACTTTAGCTACCGCCTCTTTGGGGGGGAGTGCCATGAGGATTCTCCTCTCTCGACAATAGACTTAGCGTTTTATTTGAGGATAGATTTTTTAACCTAAAAAAGGCAAGTTGAAATCTGACCCACCTTTTGTTAATGTCGCTTGACTTTCCTCTTGGGTGAGATTCCAGTCGAAAGCATCAATAGTAGATGATAAGTCTTTGTTCTCTTGTCTGTTCGTTATGCTTAACAATAATTAAAATTCTCTTAATCCTTGATAGGAGAGACGTTTTCTGCTATGGACGGTCTTAGTCAGTGTCTGACTGGTGATTTTTCTTTACAAAAGTTTATCAATTGTCGCTCCGGAAGCCAATTTCCCCTTTTTCTCCCTCACCAGACCATATAGAAAATTCAATAGATAGATTCTCAAAAAACAATCAAACAATTCTGTAAAATTGAGGCCATAACCTCATCTTCTCGCGCTTTTGCTGACACCGGAGCATTCAATGACTCTAGCAAAAATCAATGGTTTGTATAGATTTTGGCCTTGGCTCTAGGAGGAACGTGCTATCCCTACTACATAAATTAATCCCAGTCAAAACCCTTCATATATGTCTTGTGATTGGTTTACTGACCACCCTGTTAACTGCCTGTGGCGATCGCCTGACGGCTACCAATCTCCCCAGTTCCGAAACCCCTCATCTTCCCGTCGTTCGAGGCCGCATTTCTGAGGTGGCCCCCCCGGTCCTAATTCAGGAACTGCGCCCCAGTTTAGAGCGTTACGCTCCCCAAGTAACGATTCTCAGTCCTCTGGCCGAACAAGTTTTCGATGACACTCAGGTGACAGTTAAACTACAAGTGTCGGATCTGCCAATTTTCCAAGACGATACCCTGAAATTAGGACCCCACTTGAGCCTAATTGTCGATAATGAACCGGCAGCAGCCATTTACGACCTCAAGCAACCGATTATCCTAGAAAATCTTGCCCCCGGTACTCACACCCTGCGCGTCTTGGCCCTGCGTCCTTGGCAGGAAAGTTTTAAAAATGATGGGGCATTTGCTGAAACAACCTTTCATATTCTGACAAAAACAGGCAAAAATGACCCCGATAACAACTTACCCCTATTAACCTACAGTAGTCCGCAGGGAATCTACTGTGCAGAACCGATCCTGCTCGATTTTTATCTGAGTAATGCTCCTCTACGTCTGTCCAATACTGCCAACGGGGATAATAATCTTCAAAATTGGCGCATTCGTGTCACTGTCAACGGTGAAAGTTTTCTGCTTGATACTTGGGAACCAATCTATCTCAAGGGTTTTGCCAAGGGCAATAACTGGGTACAACTAGAATTCATCGATGGTAAGGGAAATAAAGTCGAAAACGAGTTTAATACCAGCGTGCGCGTGATTAGCTTTGATCCCTCTTACCAAGACGGCCTCAGTCAATTGGTCCGCGGCGATTTATCCCCTACAATTGCCCGTAGCATTGTTGATCCCAACTATAAAACCATTCCCCGTCTAGAGGAAGAAACCCCCGTTATTGAGCCAGAAACCCCTATAGTTGAGGAAGAAGAAACCTCTATAGTTGAGGAAACCCCTGTAGTTGAGGAACCCCCTATAGTTGAGGAAGAAACCCCTATAGTTGAGGAAACCCCTGTTATTGAGCCAGAAAGCCCTATAGTTGAGGAAAACCCTGTTATTGAGTCAGAAAGCCCAATCGTGGAAGAAAAACCAGTGGAGACAGAAACAATCGAAAAGGTCGAGGAAACCCCTGAAGCGATCGAATCTCCCCTAACCACCATACCAGAGACAAAAGAGATTAACGAACCTGCCCCCGGTATTCAGCCTCCGCTAGAAGTGGAACCTATTCCCGAACCCCAGAACAATAGCGAGCAAAAAATCAGCATTTTTGATCGCGTTCAACAAACCTTCAATCGCTTCCAGTTGGCCTCTTCCTCAGCAGAAAAAGATATCGAACTACCCACCCTCGATCCTCAATTATTCAGCAATGTCGAGCGGTCTTAGAGCCTAGCTTAATCCAGTTTTCAGGGGAAGTGGGGAGGTGGGGAGGTAGGGAGCGGGAGAATGGGGGAATTTCAACTAACACCCTAAAACCCCAACACCCTAAAACCCCAACCTCCAACCCCTCGATCGAGAAATTATTAAACAAATATTTCGCAATATAGACAAAATCAGGAACTAAGTTATAATCTAAAACGTCTATAGAGAATTTACTAACTTTTTGCTTGAGGTAATTGTGTTTAACAAAATTTCCCTTGTCGCTGGTTTTGCCGGTTTAGTTGCCCTAACTACCGTTGGCGCTGTACCCGCACAAGCAGGACCACAAAATAACGAAATCTTGATCAGTCAACTGCGCGGCCATGACACCTACAGAGGTGAGCCGCAACTCAACCCCGGTGACTATATACTCGGTCGCGTCCGGGGAACCGTGGGTGGCATTATGTCCATCCAATTGATCAGACTTGTAACAGTGGATGGCAAAGAAATTTTCAACGGCGACTTTGCTGACGGAACCACCGCTCGTATTGTTGGGGATGGCACTGGTGGTGACGATGTACTATTGCAAGTGGTAGATGGCAAGTTAATTTATGTGGGTAAAGCTCATCCCTATTGGGTTTCCCGCTTGAAACTAAAATCAGAAATCGCCGTCAGTACCACTCGCTCGCAACTTTTAAGAGAACTTAACCAAAAAGAATCCGCTTGGGGACTTCCCGCTTTACCCCCGGAAACCAGAACCTTTACTGAAGTTGCTCCTCAACCCGCTCCCGATCCTAGTGTATCTCCTATCCGCGGACTTTGGTAGTGGGAAGACATCAGCAGAAAACCTCTTGTCTTTAGACTAAGAAGGGTGAAAACTTTCCTCACAATCTAACCAATTTGGACTAAATAAATCCCTCTTTTTCAGATAAAAGGGGGATTATTATTGCTCTCTTAGGTTTGGTGGGTAAAATGTATTCTAAGATACAGTCCTGCTGGCGAGGGAGTGGAAGGAACCACTCCAGACACAGAGGACACAAAGATTGATCGCTTCTATAGTAAGTTAAACTGATCACACAAAGAATAAGAGAGCCATGACCGAATCCAGATAGGGAAATTTCCCGATATTCACTCCAGTTCAAAAGACTGATTATTAAATTTTAGTGTCCGACAATTCTCCGTCACCGTCCGCACCACATCATCCGGCACACCATCAGGAATGTCAGCTTCAATCTCCAGTGTTACCTTAACCCTGGCCCCACTGAGTCGGGTGAGATGCTGGATGATCTCATTGGCGATCGCTGGAGCGTCTCGATTGATCCGCAGGGGATCGATCTCAACACTGCCGTAAAACCTCCGCAGAACCAGCTTTTTCTCAACCAGATCACCGGGAGTCTCTGTCACAGTTAATCCAACACCAGAGGGTAAAGATGGCGGCCGATCACGGTCACTAGAGATAACGGGATCAGTCTCGGCAGTGGTCGGGGGGTTAGCTGGTTTCTCGGCCTCTAGCTGCCCCATGGCTACATCAGGCTTAACCAGAAGGCTGTGACTGCTGATACTCGGGTTAATATCCCGAAGGATGACAAGACCAGTATATCTTTGCTTCGCCTCATCCCAGCCCTCTGCATAACCGAAGTTCTCCTGTACGAGCGTAGAACGAACCCCCTCCCGCACAGTTTGAAGTAGAACATCCTGGTTCTTGAGACGGGGCAAGTAAAGATACTGCGCTAGGTACTCCCACAGACGTTTCAGATCGATGTGGTTAGTTGAACGCCACAGGTATTTGTCGAGGGCGTCCCTCCGCAGGTTGTCACCAGAGTAATGGGTAATCAGTTGCCCCTCATGAACCAGTTTGCGGCTGGCTCGATCGATAGGCGAATCGTCCCCCTGAGCGTTGGTATCAGTCCAGTGGATGCCTTTCTGGGGGTCGGGTTGCTCTGGAACCAGCAGCCACTTATAGGTTTGGTTGAGGATCAGGCTTACCTCCTTGTCGGCTTGATCGCGCTTAGTGATCGCCTGTTTATTCTGAGAAACATCGAGATTGAGGGTTTCCTTATCCGCCACAATTGAATTCCAGGCAAGATATCCGGCGACGTTCTTCTCTAAGTTTTCCAAGTTCGACTTGTCAGGGGCAACAAATACAAGCGTATTCTTGTAATAGCGGGGGCTACCCCCTCTCTGATTGAGAATTTCCGCCACTAAACGCCGAGCGGGGCTATCTTCGGCGGATTTGCTGTGGGGTTGCCCAGTACCGAGAACTACAAGCCGCACCCCCAGATGAGGATCATCGGGAATATCAGCAGTTGATTCTGGGGCAATATGAATCGCTCCAAACTCGCCCCGCTGCTGGTCGGCCTTCAAGCGCCGGACGATTTCTTCTGTCACTTTATACCGCTCCTCAAAGAGCAGGTTTGCCCGATCTTGGGCTGTGCGGGTGACGTTGGGCTGATTGGAAATCCAGTAGCGGTTGCCATCGATGTAGAGGTAGGTGGCCCGATCTGTTAGCCGCCGTAGGGCATCACCAAAAGTGGCTACAGTCTCCCCCGGCTGCACGCAACCGAGTTTGATCCTCTTATCTTCTAGTCCTCGGTTAGCAGCCCGAATCGTGGGGGCCGAGCCAAGGTAAATAGTGCGCGTAACCCGACGGCAAGCAGAATAGCGTCCCAGGTTGGAATTTTGGCGATCGATGTCGAGGGGCAGAGAATTGGGGCCATCTACATCTTTTTCGATGATCGGAACCCAATTATCATCTAAGTAGCGGGTTAACTCCGACTGAACCTGAGCATCATCCATCGGGACGTGGGAGGGCATGATCAACAAGCTCTTGTCCTCTCGCTCCCAAAGGGAATGGATGACCTTGGCCATGAGTCGCAAAACACCCCTGGTGCGTTGGAATTTATCGAGGGTTGACCAGTCGGAGTAGAGGCGATCAAAAAATTCTGGGTGAATGGGATAGGCTTCCCGCAGGCGGCGTCTGTAGTCAGCCTCCAGGCATTCGCTAGGAAATTCCTGGGCCTGGGTGCGATACATCTCGGAGAAAGCTTTAATCACCGCATCCCGTGCGACAAATAGTTGCGGGTCAGTAGTGGTTTGAAAGAGACGGCGGCGGACGATCTCGAAACTCTCCTCGGCACTAGCGGGTCGCCAAGGGGATTGGATGCGCCCGATCGCATTTTTAAGGCGGTCTAGGGCCTCTGTACCCCGTTCTCCTCCGGTTTCAACATCTGTAGTCCGTACTTCTCCGGTTTTTTCGTCAACGGTTTCCGAAGCGGGGATACTCACAGCCAAAAGCGTCTGCTGGGCATTTTTCGCCGACTCGCTCAGGGTTTGGGCAAATGTAAACTGGGTGTCAAAACTACCGCCGGGAATATCGTTCTTGTCGTGCAATTGCCTAGCATAGGCAACCCATTCGTCGATCAAGATCAAACAGGGTGAAAAACGATTAAACAATATTTTGAGTGCGTCTCCCGGATTAGTGGAAGTTTCATCGGCGTTGCGAACCAGAGCGTAGCCCTCAGCGCCGCCGAGTTGCCAAGCTATTTCTCCCCACAGGGTCTTGATTTCTGGGCGATTTTGCTTGTTGTGTTCCGGTTTGTAGGGGGGAATGCCACTAGGCTGGACTTTAGTGCCGACCAGAACAGCAATGTTGACATTTTCGGGGGGTTTTTTAATGTTCAGAGCTTGGAAGATCGACTCCATACCGGGAAGATCTTCGATCGCCAAAGCATTGCACAGATGGTAGAGGGCCAGCATGGCGTGGGTTTTTCCGCCACCGAAGTTAGTTTGCAGTTCAATCACCGGCTCTCCGCCATTACCACTCAGACGCAGCAGGGCATTGGTGAGGAGTTGCTTGAGTCCTTCGGTGAGGTAGGTGCGGCGGAAAAATTCCGTCGGGTCGCGGTATTCGTCAGAGCCTTCATCGAGATAGACTTGCCAGAGGTCGGCGGCAAATTCGGCCTGTTGGAAGCGTCCAGAAGCCACATCGGGGTGGGGGGTGGCGATTTCCCGCCAGGGTTTCAATCCCGACATCGGTTGTCCTTCCGTAGGTGCGATCGCTTGGCGCCTTGTCTCTCGCCGGGCCTGTTCTTCAAAGCGAAGTCTGAGGATTTCTTGCTTCTGCTTCTCCACCTCTTGGGTGTCGGCGGAAACCGAACTCAGTAGGCGAGAGATGCTATCAAAAGCCCGGTAAGCATCGTCGAGGCTGAAAGCATCGTTATGGGCCCAGGCGTTGCGGACATCTCTTAGTTCACTGGCCAGAGAGCGATCGCTTCTGCCTAGGGTTTTCTTAAAAACTTCATTCCACTGCTCCCAGAGGACAATTAGTAGGGCCGAAACGTCTTCCTTGAGGACGGCATCACCTGTCCTGCGGATCGTGTAGCTCTCAGGGAGGCAACTTAAGGCCACGGCCACCCACTTCTGGCCGTAGCTTGCTTTCATTTCTCGTTCTATGAAGGGGTATAGTCCCTCTCTGAGGAAATCTAGGGCGCGTCCGACTCGTTCACGATTGCTGATTGCCATGGGATTTGATGAGGAGTTATTTTTATAATGCCTCAATTTGGGAGAGATAACCACACGAAGGGGGATTTTGAACCACAAAGAACACGAAGGGGGATTTTGAACCACAAAGGCACAAAGAACACGAAGGGGGATTTACCACAAAGGCACAAAGGTCACAAAGTTTGGGGAACCACAAAGGCACAAAGGTCACGAAGGGGGATTAACCACAAAGGCACAAAGGTCACGGAGGGTTAGGTACTTGTGCTTGAGTGGTCTGTGGGGAGACGATTTCACCACAAAGAAACTCTATGCTGATTCCGTAGATGGTTAGGGCTTCGTAAAACTCGGCCCAGTCTGAATCCACAGCGTTGATAATGGGAGGGCAATCTTGTGCGGCGAGGGCAACAGCGACAAATTTTCGGTCTGATGGGTCGAATTTTTTTAATTGAGGATCATCAGGAAATTCTTGAAAGCTATTATCTTCTGAAGGATGAATCTTGACTTGTTGACAACGTTGAGAGTTTGTCTGATTAGTCAATACCCATTTGAGAAATGCGTCTCCTATTCCTGGTTGTCCTGTTTGATTTACTTTGTTTCTATATTCTTTTAAGATTAGCCATTGATTGTCTATCACAATGATTCCATTTTCTTTTATGTCTCTTAAATATTGTCCTGTCCTTAACTGACATTTAGGAGTAACTTGAGGACAATCTCTACCGTTAGCGGCGATTAAGACGTTTGTATCAATAATGACTTTCATGGGTTTATTCACTAACTATCTGACGTTTTATAGCAGCTTCGGTCATGGCAAATAAATCTCCTATTTCATCACCAAAGAAATTTTCTGGCCAGTTGGCAATATTTCCAAAGTCGTCGATTTCTAAGGTGGTTAAACTAGAGCTTCCATCTTGCTTGGAATTACAGAAGTAAAGTTTAATGTCTTGAGGGCTTAATCCGTCTTTTTCTTCAGCAATACGACGCTGAAGACGACGCAGTAAATGTTCGCTATGACTCTCGACAATGATTTGAATTTTGCGAGTTTTAATAGCATCAATAAATACATCGGCAAGTCCAGCCTGTACGGAAGGATGCAGATGAATTTCTGGCTGTTCTAAAATGATTGTTGAGCCTTCTGGCGCATAATAACACAGAACCAAAACAGGTAAAACCTGAGAAACACCAAAGCCAACATCCGTTATTAAAACTTTTGCTGTATCGGGAAATCTTTGTACCAAAACTTCATAGTCTTTGCGATCTTTTGCAATTGCTTGCACCTGAAAACTATGAATTAGAGCTAATTCTTTTAGCCAGTAAGCAATGGTCTCTTGAATGGTTGATTGTTGAGAAGCTAGTAAGGCCGGAATAGCTAATTCTCCCCTACGGCCAACATCTCGCGGTTTTTCTCCGGCCCAAGAGTAAATTCTTTTGGGGTATTCTCTCAGGGGACCAAGATAATAAATACGCTCAAATGCTTTTTCATAGGCTAGGGAAAAATCCGATAAAAAGCCTGTATTTTGAAAATAACTAATTGCTTGGTCAGGAAAACCATAGTTTTTTATTGGAACTGGGAGAGGCCAAGCTCTCCCCCTACTTCTTTTCGGTTGATATCCTTCTGATTGTAGTTCATATTCACAGGAGTCTTTTTCGGCATTTTTCTTGAATTTAAAGCTTATATTTTCTGAATTATAGTTAAAATTATAGCAAAAGTTTTCTAAAAATATTTGATTATCATTTAGCTTTATTTCTGAATAAAATTCCAGAGAGTTTAAGGAAAAAAGTACATCTTCTTGAGAGCTTTCGGGATTAAAAATATTTAATTCTTCTGATAAATCCCATTCTAATTTAAAAGAGATTACACTGGGGATAATATGATTATAAGCAATATCATACAATGTCCCTAACTCAACATAACTTCTTTCATCCCCTGTGTTTAAGACTCTTTGGCGATCGCTAGACTCTACAGTTTGCTTGAGAAGTAAAAAGAATTGAATAATGCTGGATTTTCCAGAGCTATTATTACCAAAAAATCCTGTAAGAGAAGCTAAGGAAATGTCTCCTGTATCTTGCCATGATTTAAAGTTTTTAAACTTGATTGTTTTAAACATAATTACAATTTGAGATTAGAAACTTGTGGGGATTTGGGAGAGGGGGGATTTTGAACCACAAAGGCACAAAGGTCACGAAGTTTGGGGAACCACAAAGGCACAAAGGTCACAAAGTTTGGGGAACCACAAAGGCACAAAGGTCACAAAGTTTGGGGAACCACAAAGGCACAAAGGTCACAAAGTTTGGGGAACCACAAAGGCACGGAGGTCACAAAGATTAGGTAGATGGTGTCCATAGCTCAATGTTTTTAAACCAAGTTAAGTCTCTGTAATCGAGAGTCCAGATTAGGGCGTTAAATTTTTGAGCAATGACTACCACTGAAGCATCTTCTAGACTACCCTGCCAATTGGTCATTTGTATGACTAAATCAAATGTAGTCTGCATGGTTTCCATTTCAAGCGGCACGATTGTGGTCTCTTCTTTAATTATAGTTAATGCCTTTTGCGCTACTTGTGGACATTGTTCCCTAGCTACGAATTTATAAACCTCGAACAAGATGGGTAAAGGGGTTAAAACTGCGCCAAATTCCTGCGGTAGTTGTGCAAACCCCTTTATCGCTTCCTTGTGGTAATTATCTTGGCTCGATAACAGGGCAATAAGTGGCCCGGCATCAAGGACTAATCGTCTCATGTCAAATAATCTTCGTTAACGGAGGCATCTGGTGGGGCATTCTCGACAATTCCCGCTAGTTCTAGAAGTCTAGAGGTATCTTTGGGAATTAGTTTGATTTCTAGGGCTTCTTGAACTACACTTAACGGGGTTTCTTCGGGATGCTCTTTTAAGTAGTTATTGAGACGTTTTGCTAAGTTATCGGGAACTTCAATGGTTAGTTTCATGGGGGTTACTACTTGATTTTAAAACTCTGTGTTCTCTGTGTCTCTGTGGTTTAAATTCACCACAAAGGCACAAAGGTCACAAAGAAAAGGATAGTTGTTCGGGAGAGGGTTTATATTCGTTGGCTAGGCGGGTGATTTCTGGCCAAGAGGTGACGAGGCTATTGTAGGCTATGGCTTCTTGGGTCCAACCTTTTCTGTCACAGAGGCTATAAAGTCTATAGGCGAGTTCTTTGGCTAAATCGGCTTTGTTTCCTAGTTTAGCCAAGAGTTCTGCGGCTCCGGTTTCGCCGTTTTTATCGAGGGTATGGATGAGGTGTTGGGTGATTTCCCAGATGGGTGTCCGCTCATCTTTTTCTGGCTTCCAATCGGTTTTAAGATCTTCACGTTTGAGTAGTCGCACTTTACCGGCTTTTGCTTCTAGTATGCCAGCTTCAACCATGCCCTGAATACTGGTGTTTTTGGCTTTGGAGAGGGTTTCTGCATTGCCATATAGTGCTTCGTTGAATTGGTACTGCTCGAACCAAGTCAGCGCCCAACGGGTATCACTATCAAATTCTCCTTCTTGTTCGGTGAGAAATTCGTCGAGAATCTGGTTAATCAGTTGCAGGGCGGTACGAACACCCATAGAAGTGCCGTTAGATTCGAGGATAGCGGCGTATTTGGAGTAGATTGCCATCCCGGGCCCAATACTGGCTTGGGCGAGGTCAACGGGGGCAATATTGCCCTGTTGCAGCAGTTTTAGGGCTTGGGGAAGGTCGCGCTTCAGTTCGTTGAGGAATTGGCGGCGGCTGGCTTTGGGCGCGTCGGCGGGACGGGGACGACACACGAGGACGATGGAGGAGGCGAGGGCGTTAGTGCCAAGTCCAACACTACGGTTACTCAGTTCTGTTCGCATTGGCCATGTGCCACCAATGGAAAAATCAGATTTAATCAAACCTTCGAGCATGGTTTCCCATCCAGTGGAAGAGACAACAGCATTTCCCTTATCATCATCACTGTCTTCTGTTTCTGCCTGTTTAAAGGCGTAATAGACAGTAAGAGGATAATCTGAGTGAGCCATCCCATTCATTCGCCCGAATGCTTTTCTTAAGCCCTCCTCAAAGAAGGATTGAGCTTTTTTTTTATCACCCCCAAAACGATAGGGAGTAGCGACTAATTCCGGTGTTTTGGGTACGAGTAAAGTGCTGAAGATGTTTGAATAGACTGAATTAAGGGAACGACGCAACCAAACATAAAAAAAGTCTGCAAGGTCTGCATAGCCTATGTTGTCGTAGTATGGGGGGTCTGTAGAGATGATTCTGGGTGCTATTTCGTCATTACTTTTAGCAGTAGCATCAATTTGTTGAACATTACCTTGTTGACTAAACTGAAGCTTTTCTAAAACATCACAAATTGAAGATAAAGAGACTTTTAAATCACCAGCAGCACCTGAAAATGGATTGACATCTGGATAATCCCATGTCATCGGAATAGCCTGTCGTGCAAATGCCGTGACGGTTTGGTCACGACTTGCTGTCCATCTTGCTATAGTGCATAAAGTGTTAGCTATTCGACTTACGCCAAAAGCCAAATAAGTCGCCACCGCATCCGCATAAGCCGTCGCACCTATTCCCCCATCATTAAGAGGTAAATCATCATCAGGGATTCCTGCGGCTACTGCATCAGCTTTAATTTTTTCTCTGGCTTCACTTACTAAATCGCTAAAAGTAGTGAGAGCGACGAGTTGACGGGGAGTGAATAAATCGGCGTGTTTCGTCATGCCATAACCTTGTACGCGGAAGCCTAAAGCCTGTTCTGGTAAATTTGAATCAGGTTTCCATTCAGGCTGTGCTTTTTTAGCGATATATTCCTGTTCCTCATCAGGAGAAAGATAAACCCTTCCCCCTTGTCCTTCAGCGACAATAGCCATTAACTGAGAATCCATCCGGCCTGCCTTACCTTCCCTACGGATATGATCAAAAGGAACAGGAGTATTACAAGCGATACAAACTGCACCCTTGCGGTTCACCGTCCCATCTGGGGCCGTACCCTTACCCGTTTTCACCTCAAAGCGGATTTTGGGTGGCACCACAGAGACACCAAAATCATCCCCCTTTGTGTCCTCAGTGCCTTTGTGGTTAAAATCCCCCTCAGTGTTAACATCTCCCACAAAAGGCTCAACCCAAGCCTCCTTACCCTTCTTCGTCGAAAGCGAGAACTTATTAACCAGAGGCATCTGACAGCCACAGGCCGGATTAGGACACTTCACCGTCCTGGCCCAAAGCCAAGCAATCACCTTAGTGTCCTTTGTGCCTTTGTGGTTGGTTTCCACCATCGGATAAAGATAGCCAATCCTTTTAAAAGCCTCATCCCGCATCCACTGACCGTAATAGCGCACATCTGCGGCCAATCCCTGGGCCCCTTCCCAGGAAGAAATCTTTTGTTTTTGGCGAGAATCGGGATTAACCGGCGGTTTATCCTTAAACTTGGGCGGAATCTCGATCAAAGCCTTAGTAATCAACACCGCCACCGGATTGAGGTCACTACCGTGGGCCTGCAAACCCAAGCGCTGGGCCTCCAAAGGAATGGAACCACCACCACAAAACGGGTCATAGGCGGGGGGGGCATATTTAGCGATATAATCCCGTATAGCATCAGGTTTAGTGGGAGGTTCTTCCCCACGTTCCCAAGCTAAACAGCGCGCAATTTCTCGCTGTGCTTCTAGCAATACTGCTGAGTTAGGCTGGTTAATCTCATCCCAAGATACCAACCCTCTAACCACCTGCTTAGTGTTACCTTTCTTGTCCTTTTCAATCTCAATCCTACCCAAAATATCAAACAATCGCTGCCGTTCCCGATTCTGTGCTTCTTCCGTGGGAAATTTCTCTGGCCAACTGGAAGGATCATCTACCAAAGAAGCCCATAAAACCGCCCTAGTTGTAGCCAAAGGTTTCCGGGACC
This sequence comes from Microcystis sp. 49638_E5, assembly GCF_021300285.1. NCBI lineage: Bacteria > Bacillati > Cyanobacteriota > Cyanophyceae > Chroococcales > Microcystaceae > Microcystis > Microcystis sp. 49638_E5. The sequence continues at coordinate 19,777 of NZ_JAJTDH010000018.1, forward strand.
ACCAAAGATGTAGAGTAGAGGGATGACCATGGCGAATCGACTTTTCCCGTGCCGATTCGACGTTAATGGCTTCTAGGGGTAGGGCCACTTCAATGAGTTTTTTACGGTAGGTCATGGGAGATAAAAGAACCACAAAGGCACAAAGGACACGAAGATTGAGGAACCACAAAGGCACAAAGGACACAAAGATTAATTGTTGACAAGGCGTTTGATGCCTTGTTTGAGAACGGGAACGTTAAAATTAATCAGTAATCCTAGCCAAAGCCGGCGTAATTTGAGATAGGTTAACAACTGGGCCTCGTGAATGGGGGTAAGTTGTTCAACGGTTTTCAGTTCGACAATAACCAGATTTTCCACCAATAGATCGAGACGATAACCACAATCAAGTTTAACACCGCGATAAATCACTGATTGAGGAACTTGACGCTCCACCGCTATCCCCCTATCCAATAACTCGTACTCTAAACAGGCCTCATAGGCCGACTCCAATAGTCCTGGCCCCAACTCCCGATGAACAGCGATCGCCGCCCCAATAATCTCCTTAGATAAATCATTAGCCCTCTCATCCATAACCTTAGTGTCCTTCGTGCCTTTGTGGTTAATCCCCTTAGTGTCCTTCGTGCCTTTGTGGTTAATCCCCTTAGTGTCCTTTGTGCCTTTGTGGTTAATCCCCTTAGTGTCCTTCGTGCCTTTGTGGTTAATCCCCTTAGTGTCCTTTGTGCCTTTGTGGTTAATCCCCTTAGTGTCCTTTGTGCCTTTGTGGTTCAATCATATCCCCCCTGTCCCATAACTCTCCCCAATTATAATTAACACTACACGCCCCAAAATCCGGTTCTCTCTGGAATGGCCGGCGCACATATCTGACCTGAACCTCCTCTGAGGGAGAAACCGAAACCAAGGCCAGCAGAAAATCCTCTGGCTTGTTAAAGGATGCAAGGATCTCGTTCTTGGTGACAGTCACCGTCTCTGCTCCTTCTACTCTACCCTTGACTTCGATAAACCGTAAGCGGCCTGTTCCGGTCCTGCGCGATTCGATGTCATAGCCGCACTTCTCGGCGCTCACATCCCGCGGTTCATACCCCAAAGCTTTTTCGGCCGCCATGACTGCCGCCATTGCCAGCTGCTCGACGCGCTTTGTCTCCCGGGCAAACATTGGCTTGCCTAAAAGTCGCCCTAACAGTCCCCCCGGTACGATGAGGGCTGCTCCCACCACCACCGGCGGCGATGGGGATAAATGACGCTCCTGCTCCAATTCAGACAAGCGCTTTTGCAACCGCGTTTGTAGTTCATCGGCCCGCATCTGGGCTTTGTTGGAATTGATCCGCGCATTTGTCTTCCCCGCTTCTTCCTGTAGGCGCAACTGGGCCGCCCGATGGTCCCAGTAGTTGATCTCCTTGGTCAGGCGGTCTTTAACTGCTATAAGGGTCTTTTCAATTAACTCTTCCTTGCGCTGCCGTACCTCCTGAAGATGGGAAGAGACAAGGTTAGCGATCGCATAATTGCGGGCCCGGCTCTCAATCTCATTACCGATAGGGAGAGAATCAAGGATCGGCCCTAGGATCGCCCGCTCCTCTTCCTGCAAAGGACGATAATCTAGATAAGGGGCATACCCAGCATCCTTCTCTCCCTGTCTCTGTGGTGCAAACAGAGGAATTTCCACATACTGCATTCGCCGCGACACCACCCGCCGTCTGCCATCGGGATTTAGCCGAGCGTCTTGAATGGCGTGTTCTAAGTACACCAGCGCCCGAATTTCCTCGCTCGGATCACTGTCATCAACTAGGATAGCCCCCCGTCTGAGTAATTCCCGATGCCGTTCCAAGACAAGATCGATAGTGGCATCTAACAGGGGATGGCCGGGACAGACAAAGGTAGCAACGGGTTTACCCGGAACACTAATCAGGTCTTTATCAAAACAGATGCGCTCATAGCGTTTGAGAATTGGCTCTCCTATCCCGAAAAAGCGGTCTCTGTTACGGATAACGGCGGGGACGTTGGTAATCTCGTATCGCTTTGGCTCTCGCTGGCGTAGGGTGCCGCCTAAGCGTTGGAAGGCTTCGAGGAAAAATGCGGCGATGAAGTGCGGCTGTAACCGTCTGGCTTCGGCTCGCTCCATATCTTCTCGAATTTTCTGAACCTTGGAAGCATCGATCGAATCCCGTGCTAGGGCGCGTTCTTCCAGCAATTCCCTTAGTCTCTCTTGATCGAGCTTTTCAGAGATGACCTGGTTTGAGCTTGCTTTTATATCTGGGTGATCGCCGTAACGGATGGCTTGGATGAGAAGTTCGCGCAATTCTTTTCCCGCAATGGCTTTACCTAATACGTCGAACACCCGTCCGCCTAAAGCTTTTTGTTCGGCTTCGAGTTTTTCGAGGAGCGTCCGATACACATCTCCCTCGCGGGTTTCGTGAGCCACCAAATTCCAGAGATGACAAACCTCGGTCTGTCCAATCCGGTGAATACGACCGAATCGCTGTTCTAGACGGTTTGGGTTCCAGGGTAGGTCATAATTGACCATGAGATGCGCTCGTTGCAGGTTGATCCCCTCTCCGGCGGCATCGGTGGCCAGAAGTACCTGTACTCCTACGTCTTGCTTGAAGCCTTCTTCGGCTTTTTTGCGGTCTTCCCGACCCATGCCACCGTGAATGGTGACAACAGTTTCTGGGTTGCCAAGGAGTGTACTGATCCGCTCTTTCAGGTAGTTGAGGGTGTCTCTGTGTTCGGTGAAGACGACTATTTTGCGGCGGTATCCTCCTGCATCGAACATCTCCGCTTCATCCTGCAGAAGATGGGAAAACTCTTCCCACTTACGGTCTTTTCCGCTCCGTCGAACGGTATTGGCTAGGTCTTCAAGCTTTTTCAGCAGGGCGATTTCAATCTGTAGTTCGGCAATGGTACGCGATGCTGTGGCCTGATCGACCACCTCATCGACCGTAGCCTCCCGCTCGCTGCTATCGGTATCCTCAAAGTCGTCATCGATGTCGTCTTGGTCAAGGACGGTAGCAAATTCTATCTCCAGCAACTGGCCTCGCTTGAGCAGTTCTTCTTCTCGGAGTCGCTTTTGTAGCCGTTCTCGTCGTCGTTTCAAGGATTGATAGATGGCTTCCGGAGAGGAGGCGAGGCGGCGTTGCAAAATGGTGAGGGCAAAGCCGACTGTCCCCTTGCGCCCGTTATTGGCCAGGGCTTCGGCTCGGTTAAATTCTTCGCGCACATACTCGGTGACTCGACTGTAGAGGATCGCTTCTTGGTCGGAGAGGGGGTAACTGACCGTGTGAGCGATTCTTTCGGGGAAAAGTGGCTTGCCGTCAAACTTGAGCAGTTCTTCTTTGACCATGCGGCGCATCAGGTCGGAAGTATCTGATACATGAACTCCGTCCCGGAATCGCCCCTCAAAGCGGTCGCCATCGAGTAGAGCTAGGAATAACTGAAAGTCTTCTTCTTTGCCGTTGTGGGGAGTAGCGGTCATCAGCAGGAAGTGGCGGGTAACACTAGAGAGGAGTTTGCCCAATTTGTAACGCTTTGTTTCCCTAATTTCCCCACCAAAGAAAGAAGCGGACATCTTGTGGGCCTCATCGCAGATGACCAGATCCCAATCAGTCTGCTGGAGTTTCTTCTGGAGGTCGTCATTACGGCTGAGTTTATCAAGCCTAGCAATGACCAGACCCATTTCGGCGAGGGCGTTGCCGGTGCGGGCTGTTTCGAGGCGGTCATTGGTGAGTATATCGAAGGGAAGGTGAAATTTGTTATGTAGTTCATCTTGCCACTGGACTGCGAGGCTGCCTGGACAGACGATTAAGCAGCGCGCTAAGTCACCTCGAATCAGGAGTTCTCGAATTAACAATCCCGCCATGATGGTTTTCCCGGCCCCGGGGTCATCGGCCAACAAAAAGCGTAGGGGTTGGCGATCGAGCATCTCACCGTAAACAGCAGTGATTTGATGAGGGAGTGGTTCCACCAGAGAGGTATGGACGGCTAGAAGCGGGTCAAACAGGTAGGCCAACCGGATGCGATGGGCTTCGGAAACTAGGCGCAGCAAAGCTCCGTCGCCATCGAAACCCCACGGTCTTCCTTCGGTGAGAATCTCTAGGGTTGGCTCTCGGTATCGAAAGAGCAGTTCTGTGTAGGGTTGTCCGTTGGTATCTTTGTAGGTCAGTTCTACCGTGTCGCTGCCATGCCACTTGGCCTCGATGACGGTAATGCTTTGATTGGGCAGAATGCCGTTGACAATAGAGCCGCTCGTTAGTTCCTCAAGTTTAGTCATGATCGCCTAAAGACCGATGTCTAGGAATAATTGCATTTCAGCCCATATCCTCGTCAAAACATCGGTAAGGGCATGATCGCTATCTAATTCGATTAACTGCACCCAAGGACGAGAAAAAGCATAATAGCGACTATTTTCTAGGGGAATCACCTCATCGGCACGACCATGAATAATCAAGGTGGGAAGCTGCCTGATTAACTTGTCTTGGGGATAATTGGCTAAATCTTCGATAAATTTGTAATAGATTGGCAGATAACGGCGATAACCGTAGTGATAAACCGATAAACTCCCAGATTTTTGCCAATTGGCTAGGGTTTCTGCTTCCAATTGTCCTAACCAAATCGGACCGAAATTAAAAGCGGGAGCTAATAAAACGAGCCTTTGCACCTGAAAATAAGTTTCTGCCAGCCAAGCTGCCGTTAAACCGCCAAAACTGGAACCAATCAGAGTAACAGGAAGCTGAGATTGTTCAATCAATTGGCCGACTTGAACAATCTGACGAGTGAGAGTTAAGCTAGAAAAATCATCACCGTTAAGATCGGGAATTTCCATTGCTAAACCCCTCTTTTGCCAACAATGTCTCAAAAATTGCGCTTTTGTTGATTGGGGGCCAGAAGCAAAACCGTGTAGATAAATATATCTGTTTTCAAGAACCGCCATTCTAAAACCAATCAGATTTCCTCATCTTGCTCTTTGGCAGCACTGGGAGAAGAATTATAAATAGCATCTAACTGTTGACGAGCATCTTCAACAGTGAGAGAACGAATCACTAACAGGGGTTCATTAATCGGTTGTCCAGTCTCGTCCAAAAGTTCCGGATGGGAAGTCATGGGATAACCGTAGGGATTATAGGAATTAGCCGATTTAGCAGGACGTTTCTGGGAATCCATGCTGACAGTAATCAGACTCCGAATTAAATTATTAATGGTCAAAAAAGCGATAACTGTGAAGGCGAGGATATAGAGCAGATGTAACATTGGCCGAGTCTCCCATGAATTATGTGTGAATATTCCTAATTGCCAAAACTTTATGCTAAAAATTCGCTTAACTCTCTAGCTTACCAAAAAGTTTCAGGTTAAGCGTCAGTTTGAGGAGATTGATATTCTCCCCAACCCTGTAATCGACGACGACGACTGCTGACACCCCAACACTCTGCCACCAACTGATGCCAAGGCAACAACATCTTAGCCTCGATACCCACCTGACCACCCGTGGTTTTAAAGAGTAAATAAGCCGTGGCCACCTCCTGTTGGGCGTTTTTGACTCTTGCTAATAAATCGTCTTGTTCCTCAATGCTGAGAAAGGATAATCTCTCGGATTCGAGGAGGAGACGGGAACGGGAAAACCAATGGGTGAAATCCTCTAGTAGAGGTTCCAAGATAGTTTTCAGGAGTTCGTTTTCGGTGGGTTGCGAAGGAAACATTATTTTTATAATGACGATTTTGCTTACCTTAATCTTAGCGTTATTTATATTTCTTAACATTATGACGGGAAAACTTTAAGATTTGCCCCGGCTGTAGGCGGCACTAAAGAAATCCAGTTCACAACTAAGGGCATAACGATAGGATAAAGAGATATTTTCCGTCATCAGGGCGTATTTATCCGCTAATTCCTCTAACTGGCTTGCTAAAGCTGCGAATTCATCCCCACTATAACTATCAATCCAAGCTTGATAGGGATTCTCAGAAATCGGCTCTAGGGCTAATTGTTGGCCTAGATAAGCATAAAGACGCATACAGGGACTCATCACCACGGCAATCGCACCGATGTCACCCATCCAAGCGGTAGCGAGAAGAAAATCCCGATAGCGACGGGTGGCATTAGCGGGCTGAACCTTTCTCAGGTCAACCCCCCACTGTAAAGCGTAATTTTCGTGTAATTCTAATTCCTTTAATACCCCTGCCGCTAACCGATGAAAGCTAGTAAATCCCTGCCAATCGGGAGCTTTAGCGGCGGCGATACTGTAAGCACGGGCGAAAGATTCCAGAAAAAAAGCATCCTGACCGACATAAAAAGCAAAACAGTCCCGTTTAAGCTCTCCTGTGGCGATACCTCGCACAAAAGGGTGTTCGAGGCAAGCTTGTACTAGATCTTGATGGCTGTGCCAAAGTTGCTGACTAAGCATAGGAAAATACTAATTAGGTGGACGTGGGAATTATGAATTATGAATTATGAATTAGACATCTTCAAAAATTATAACCCAGTCACAGCTTGCTTTTAGCCTATATACTAATTAAGTAGTTCGATAGCTGAAATGTATATCTATCGTTGCTAATTCAATTTCACTGAAAAAATATGAGGCAATTAAAATAATTTTTATTCGGGTAGATTCCTTAACTAGAAAGACTTTTGGTCTTGAGATAATATTAGGTCGAGGTCTATTGGGAAGGGGTGAGTGTTTAAGGTTGGTTAACTAGAGTTCGGCATCTCACAGGGTGACAGAGAGCCTGAGTTGTCACAGTTTCAATTCCTTAACCCAAACTGACGCTAACCCTGTTACAATACAGATAACTGACTAAATTGGAATTAAAGACTATGCGACTTAAGCGATGGGAGTCCCCCCGCCGTCAGGGACGTAACGACAAAGGCAAGGGTGGTTCGGCCCGACAGCGACAACTGAAAAAACAATTTAAAATGTTGTCCAAAAAACTAAAAGGGGGAGAGAGTAACATCTCTCCTCTTTTTTTGTCCCCAGCAATCGCCGCTAAAAAATCTTCCTCTGGGAAACTCTCAGTCTCCTGAAACAGTCCCAGACTTGAGCCACTTTCAGATTAGGAAAAAAAATGAAGCGTACACTTGCCGTCATGACGATGACAGTAGCTTTAACCCTCACCAGTAACCATTCTAGCCTTGCCGGAGCAATCTTCGATCGCATTCAAAAAACTGGGGTAATTACTGCCGGCGCTCGTAAAGATGCTATTCCCTTTGGTTTTGTCAACTCCCAGGGCAAGTGGGTGGGTTACAGCCTTGATATGTTAGAGTTAATTCGCAAAGAAACCGAGCGGAAGTTAGGAAAACCAATTAAGTTAAAAATTGTTGAGATTACTCCCCAAAATCGTTTTGAAAAGTTAAAAACAGGGGTGATAGATATAGAATGTGGCTCCACTACTTTTACTTGGAAAAGAGAAAATGAAGTGGATTTTTCCGTTAGTTATTTTGCCAGTGGCACTCAATTACTCACCCGCAAAGGTAGTAATCTCGATGACATCGGTAGCTTGGCAGGCAGACGCATTGGAGTGATTGCCAATACTACTAATGAAGCGGTGATTAAAACCCAACAACCCGCCGCTATTTTGGTCAAAGTTAAAAATCGTGGCGAGGGTTTACAAAAACTAGAAACGGGAGAAATTGACGGTTTTGCCAGCGATGGCATTACCCTAGAAGGTTTAAGGAAAAGTGCTAAAAATCCCAATAATTTAGCCATAGTTCCCTCCTATCCCTACGCCTACGAATCCTATGCCTGTACTTTACCCGAAAATGATTCTAAATGGCGCGATACAGTGAATTATACTCTATTAAAATTCATGGAAGGTATCGTTAGTGACCAACAACAAGCGGTGACAATTTATGAACGTTGGTTTGGTGAAGATGGTGTTGTTCCCTATTCCCGAGAAACTATTAATGATTATTTTCAAGGTATTGTCAACACCTACGAATGGATTCCTTTAACTGTATTTCCCTAAAATTAAGAGCTTTTTAGGAACCGATTGAAAAAGGCAAGAGGAAAGTGGGAATTATGAATGGGGAAGTAGGGGAATGGGGAAGTGGGTTTTTAAAGTTGGATTTGATTAATAAAGGTAAAAAATAAACCCCCTCAACTGTTAGTTAGCAAAAATTAAGTAGGTAGGTGTTAAAAGTTGTCAGACACCCCCCTTATTAAGGGGGGATTAAAGGGGGGACTAAGGGGGGATCGGCACCCCCCTTATCAAGGGGGCAGGGGGGATCAGAGGCAAAATCTATCTTCAATTTAATTATAACTACTTACTTAAATAAGAAGATTTTGAAGGCTTTAGTTATTGGTTTTCATCAATTTCTTGCGCTGTTTTTAATATGTCTAAATACAATATTTGATTAACACGGAAACCTGCTTTAAAAATCAAATCATCCATTAACGGCTGAATAGTAGGAATTAATCTTCTTCTTTTGGCAATTAATAAAATACCTAAAATTCCAATAACATTCAATCCTAAACTAATTGCTTTCTTTCTGCCAGGGTTCTCGTCTATAATTACTCTATCAGCATTTGAAGAAATCGCTAAAGCTATCGTTTCTGATTCTCCTCGGTGTAATTCCTTCTGTAATTCTTCTAATAATAACCGATTCTCTAACTCTCGCTTTTCTATCCAGGATAGGGTTTGAACTTCAATAGTGCCAGGAACTGAATAACCTAATCCTGTCATTTCTTCATAAACAGCCACTGGAATAATAATTGTTCCATAGATATCATGGAGCAAGTTAAGATAGCCGATAGCAGCTAAACTGGTAATCGGAGAGGTGTTACTAACAACAATCACAGATCACCTAAGGTTTTTAAGGTTTGTAATTCTTGTTGCCAATCTACACTATCATAATTTACACAAATATTCCTCTTGGCGACTTCTTGACGAAATTCAATTAAAGATAAGTTGGCAAAATCAGCCGCTTTTGCGCTACTGATATGATAATCTCTAAACATAATGATTGCCAGTTCTAGTTGCAACAGTTGCTCGTTTTTTCCTGTTGCTTGTATAATTTCGTTGGGAATCACAATAGTCATTAAAATTTACGATATTTGTATGAACCGCCCCCATTGTATCACAAAAAAATACTTGTGATCGATTAATTAATAAAAATTAATGAATAGAAACATGGACAAAAAATAAACCCTCAACTGACTGAATGAAGGGGCATTTATCGTATTTTGTGGGCAATTTAGCCTACTTTTGTGGTTTAGTTTTCGTCGGATTTAGAGGATTTTAGTTTGCGTTTCAGGGTTGAAGCTGCGCCTAATGCACCAAAGGAGCCAATAGCTAAAAGTCCAGCAGTTGAGGAGGGTTCAGGAACTAGCTTTAGGTTTTCAACAGGAACACACGGGGTCAAACACCCCATATATGTAAACTAATTAGAAAGTAGATCTTTAGCATAAAGTAGCCGATATTCTTCTCCACCTTCTATGTAGGCTAATCCCCCTGCACTAAAAGCGCCTACACCTCCTACAGGAACAATATTTGCCGGATTAAACAGATTATCATTCGTTAATCCTGAAGTTAATAAAGTGGTAGAGCCAGTGCCTTGGGGGACCAGAGCAGTTATAGGCTCTGTACCCTGTGTTCCAGTTATGGATAAAACTTTATATCCGGTAAAGCCCGGAACGACCAAAGATTTAGATAAAGTATCTTCGGTAATAACTGTCGCCTTAACAGGTGTGGGAAGAAGTGTAGTGTCAGGGGCAGGCAGTAGGTTTGTATCTATATCGAAGGATAAACTCCATGTGAGAGTTCCAGCCGAAGCAGGATTTACTCCAAAGCCAATCATTGTAGTCGTTGCAGCCGCTCCAAGAGCTAAGGCTAAAGTCCAATTTTTCATTTTTTTATTCCTGAGTAGTGTTTTTTGTGTGTAAGTTTGTAGTCTTAGCTTTGAGGCTATTAGCCTACTTTTGTCGTTTCTTTGCTAGGTCAGGCAACACCTTAACCCAACTCCAAAGGGAGACAACGGGAGTGTACACATTCTCTCCCCCACAACTGTATTAAAATATACAGTTTAATAAATCTTTACATTTCTCTCCTCAACTAGGAATTCAGATTTTGGTTTTTTTTTTGATTGTACTGATAGCGATCGCCACCCTCGCCGCTAGGTCAAGCAACAGCCCAACCCAAGGGGAAAGGGGGACGACGACAGCTTTGGGGAATCTATCTTGAGAATGATTTGAAATATGCTAAGTTGAGATACGATGTCACGATCGCATCTAACCAGTACCATGAGTGAAATTAGTGTCGGGGGAAAAGTCCGTCTGATTGCCATTCCCCCTTACCTGAAAACCGCCGATCCCATGCCTATGTTACGGCAGCCGGAGCTGCTCAATATCGACGATATAGGCACGGTAATCGATCGCCGGCCGGGGGGTTATTGGGGTGTAAAATTCGATCGAGGCTCATTTCTGCTCGATAGCAAATATTTAGAAGCTATTTAAACCAGTTAAGTGCATCACGGTCAAGACAACTTTGATAAATGACAAGCAAATCTAAAGAGTTAATTTATGTCCAATACTTTTCTATCGATCATTATCCCGATGCGCGAGGGATTTAGCGAACATTGGCTAGGAGAATTATTGAAAGTCAAGGGAGATATAGAATTTATTTTAGTTCATCCTCCTGGGGTCAAACCTTCGCCGGTGAATGATCCACGCATGAAACAGATTGTCTGTGCTTTACGAGGTGAAATTATTCAAAGAAGTACAGGATTTTTAAATGCCAGAGGCACTTATATTCTCACAATCAATTGCGATGAATATTTACACCCGGAGATCGTCACCCTAGTTAAAGACTATTTTGAACGCTTCCCCAATAGTTGGGTATTGCGATTAGCCAGATGTGAATTTCCCTACGGTGAACGAGAAAAACTAGAGAGTAATTGGACAACCATTCCCGATGTAAAAAGTTTAGCTATCTGTAGCAGGCGAGAAAATAATAGTAACTTATTTAAAGATAATAATTATTTATTAGAATTACCGATCGCTCCTTTAGATAATCCTTTTAATCCCCAAGTTTTTCTCAATCAACGTCGCGATCAAAATGGTCCCCATTTAGAAAATTTTGATAAAAAAGTTTGGAAAAGTGAACTTGTGCAAGCGGCGACGATAGAAATTACTAATCTCATGAACTTATTGGGTCCGATTAAATATATTCCTTTTTGGTGTTTAGATAGATTACTAGGTTTATATATTCAGGCTAAATATTTTGAAAAAGAGCGAGTAATCGGTCACTGGATGCCGAAGTCTCCCGAACAAATACGAATTGAAGATAATCCTCCTGAATACCAAAGAACTTGGCGATTTTACTTTTTATCGGAAGTTATGTTATTAAGAAAATTCCCTCAGTATGGCTATCTTTGGAATCTAGCTATCTATCAATTTTTAGAACTGCCTGCTTGGATGATTAAATCTCTGAGACAAAAAATTATACCCAGTAAATCAGTCTAGTTATATCCAAGTGATCGGTAATCCAGAATAATAATAACCTAAATTTATGGAACTATGCTCTGTTTCCCAATCTAAAACCTGTTCCACACGCTGATAAATTGCCGCAGCTTCCTCACTAGAATTGCCGATACAAGTTAACCCTAATTTACCAAATTCCGACAGCGCACCCATGAGATGAAAAACTGTTCCCGTTTTACTGCTACTATCAAAATGCAGGCGATGTTTAGCAATAATATCCATTAAATCATCGGGAAGTAAACCTTTGTATTGGGGTTTATGGAGATTATCGGAGGCAATATAGTATTTTTCCTGGTGAGGTTGACTGAAAAATAATCCAGTTTCTTGATCGTATTTACCATTAGTTAAAAGCTTCAAAGTCATAAAAGGATGGGTGGTTCCTCCTTTTCGCAGATTAATTTCGATCGCCTGTAAATCCCAGACTAAAGTTTCTGGATTTTTGACAGCGACGAAATCAACTCCATAGCGTTCAATTGCCCCCTTTGCTGCCAGAATTTCCCCTATTTTTAGGCCTAATTCCTGTAATTGTAGGCGATAATTTTCATCGGCAGGAAAATGACAACCTAGATAAATTTGACCATCGGGACCGCCTAAAATTTGATCGTGAGTGGAAATAATATTCACTTCTCCCGTCGGTGTAATATAACCCTGCACACTCGGCGATCGCTTTTCTTCTCCTTCAATAAAAGCTTCGACAATTGCCCCTAATTCAGCAATTTTACTGGAAAAACTCTCCCAAGTTTCATCGCTTGCTTGAAAACTCATCTTGTCTAATTGTTTAGCCAAGAGATTCATTCTCTCGCTTAAATCTAGACTGTTACTATCAACAATTCCCCCTAAAGGACGTAAATCTAAAACCGCATTTCCTTCTCCCGATAACCCCTCATTTAACTTCACTACCATGCGTTTTAATTGCGGTTGACGAGACCACAAACTAGCGGCTTCATATAACAAATCCTTGACCGTATTTAGCTGTAAACTACCGTCAGGATGGGGAATATTGCCTTGACCAAAAATCTCGCGACTGCCACTTTTAGAACCCCAATACAATAAATCTGGACTACAGGCAAATAAAGGAATATCTAATTGTAAAGACAATTCTCGCTCTAAATTAGTAGAATTAAAACAAACCATGTAGGCACGATCTCGACGCAACGCTTGCCGGATTCTTGCTACTAAGCGCGGTCTGTCCAGAATTTTTTGGGTTAAAGGTTGAAAAGAGTTATCGTGAGTTGTCAGTAATAAAAGACGGTTATTAGCATGGGAAAAAGGAATCCCGGGCAACAATTGCAGGTAATAATCAATCACCATCCGCGCCAGTGGCTGCGCTGTTACATAGATTAAACGGGTTTTCGGATGTCGCAACCGAATCAGAGAAAATAATAATCTTTCTTCGTAATGTAAAAAACCCGCTACTTTTTGACCGACTCTCTGATCGATACTAAAAGAAGGGACAACTAGGATATCATAATCCCATTCATCGGATTCGGGAACGTTTTCTCCCTGCCAAATCTCTTTTAATTTTTCTTGTAATTCTTGATACCGCAGCCGCTTTCCTAGCATCAAATCTCTATCTAACAGCATGGTTTGTCCCACCTCTGTGGTTGCAGACACCTGTATCTTATCTATTTTTAGGCCCTGTCGTCTCCAGTGCCTTTCTTTTCTTAATATTCCCCAATCCCTGTGATCATTGCCATTAAAAAGGGATACAGTGGACTCTGTATCCCCTTTAATCACCTGAGATTGCCTTTAACCTAGCGGGTGGAATAAGAGATCGGGATAAAACCGATTAAATTCGATTAAAATCCCGGCGGTGAAAGTCAGCAGCGCCATAATTAACACGGGTGCGGACGAGAGAAATTTAGTAAGTCCTTCCATCTGAGTTCTCCTAGGGAATAAAAAGTCAAGGGTTTGACACAAAAATTAACGAGGGGAAACGGTAATTTCCGAATCCTTAACGGTTAATTTACCGGAAGTGGCTTCTTGTAAAGCCGCCAACGGCCAGAGGAACCCCGTTAACATTTTGCTCAAAGCGAGGGGAACATCGATGATGATTTCCTTCATTTCGGCATCTTTACTGTCGCGTACGGCGATTAAATAGGCCCGACCAACCCAACCGATCCAACCGGCAATGTACAGGAATAGGATGCTAGGGATAAAGAAATCGCCCATGTGGTCCCAACGACCATCAACAATTAGGTGTGGATAGCCTTCCGGTCCACAGAGAGCTTGGGAGTAGGTTTGAGCGCGTTTGGCTCCCGATTCGGGGTCGGGAGTGGTGTTGCGGAAACTCTTCGCTTTTTGTAGGAAAGCGGGATTTTCGCTACAAGGGGTCAGATTGGACAAATCAGCCGACGCTGGAGCGGCAAAGGTGAACCAGAGAGATAGCACCAGGGCCAGAGCGAACAATTTTCGCATAAATTGTTTCCTTTTGTTACGAAATATGAAGTTCTTTGTTCAAAAAGCGAACAATTTGATCGTACACGGAAAAAATCTTACTCCGATGAGGGGTACGAGTAAAGTTTCTATTACAAAACTATACGCAACGCTTTAGACCCCTGTGATATGAACCACCACTTGTCTTTGGTGACGACTCTGACGATGTTCCCAGAGATAGATACCTTGCCAGATCCCTAAAACTAATTTACCTCTAGCGATCGGGATTTGTTCCGATGTCCGGGTTAGGACCGAGCGAATGTGAGCGGGCATATCGTCTGGCCCTTCGGTAGAGTGATAGTAGAGACTGCTATCTTCCGGGACTAACTTGGCGAAGAAATTGGCCAAATCGGTGAGAACATCGGGATCGGCATTTTCTTGGATCAGCAAAGAAGCGGAGGTGTGACAGACAAATATACTGCATAATCCCGTCGTTATGCCCGATTCAGCCACGATCGCTTCTATGGGGGCAGTCAGAGGATGGAAATTCTTGGGACTGGTGGTAATCGTCAGGGATTTTTGATATTGACGCATGGAAACCGAATCAGGGAGAAATGGGTGTAGGGGGGATTGTCCTGGAGAGCAAAGGTTGTCCCGCTTGCAAGAGATCGTGAAGGTTCACCACTGCACCGATAACAGCGATCGCTGGGGACTCAAAGCCGGTGGCTTCGATCTGGTCCATAATCGTGGTGAAAGTACCGATTAACTGCTGTTGCTGCGGTGTTGTTCCCCAGCGAATCAGGGCGATCGGTGTTTCTGGACTTCTGCCCGCCTTGGTCAACTCGCCGATAATATAGGGTAAATTATGCACACCCATGTAAACAACAATTGTTTCTGCGCCATGGGCGATCGCTGACCAGTTAACTTGAGGACGATATTTACCCGCCATCTCGTGGCCGGTGACGAAGGTAACGGAAGAACTATAATCGCGATGGGTGAGGGGAATACCGGCGTAGGCAGGCACGGCAATTCCTGAAGTGATCCCCGGCACGATCTCGACGCTAATTCCGGCCGCGATCAGATCGAGCATTTCTTCACCCCCGCGACCGAAAACAAAGGGATCACCCCCCTTGAGACGAACAACCACGGCATTAGTCTGGGCCTTCTCGATCAGTAAAGCGGTGATTTCCTCCTGTACCAGAGAATGACGACCGCGACGCTTACCCCCATGGATTTGTTCGGCCTTGGGGTTAATCATGGCTAGAATCGAGGGGCTGACTAGGGCATCATAGAGGACAATATCGGCATTTTCTAAGAGAACTTTCGCTTTTAAGGTCAACAAACCGGGATCCCCGGGACCCGCACCGACGAGATAGACCTTACCGCAACTTTCTGATTGATTCATAGATACTGGGGAGAAAATTCTTGCTTCGATCGAATGCGCTTGATCCCTACTGTATTGTGACTGGGGCAAAATTTGGTATTTTTGACTACAGTTACTCGGCGATCATGCTCTTTCTTCATGAAGAATTATGATCTTAACATTACTTAACCTTTTATCTAGCGATCGCTCTGATCCTAAATCCGGTTTAACAGGTATGGGGGAGAGCGGGTTTTTCAAGTGGGATTGGGAGTTAATCATGCTATTAAAAACCGATTCAGTATAACGGTGAAGTTAGGCAATTGGTACGACTTGGAGGCGTAACCCAAGTGATTGTAAGACCTTAAGAACTGTGGCAAACTCTGGATTGCCTTCGATTGACAAAGCTTTATAGAGACTTTCACGCCCCAACCCTGTTTCACGGGCAATATGTGTCATCCCTTTAGATCGAGCAATATCACCTAATGCTGCTACCACTAAGCTTGGATCGCCATCTTCAAGAGCTGCTTCAAGATATGCAGCTATATCTTCTTTTGTTTCGAGATGTTCTGCCGCATCCCAAGGATAGGTTTGGATAGTAGCCATGAAAATCTCCTATAAGTCTTGTGCTAAATTTAATGCTGTTTTGATGTCCCGTTCTTGAGTTTGCTTATCTCCTGCTGCCAAGAGGATGATCAAGGTCTCGCCTCGCTGAATGAAATACACCCGATAGCCTTGGCCATAATCGATCCGCAGTTCCGATACACCTTTTCCTACTGGTTTAACATCGCCTGGATTGCCCATAGACAGGCGACGAACACGAATGTCTATACGTGCTTTTGCTTGGCGATCCCGCAAATTGCTAAACCACTGAGAGTAGGTTTCGGTCTGGCGAATTTCAATCATGCCCTAAGTGTATCCTATGGGATACAGAAGGACAAGCAATAAAAATAAGGTGCGTTACATTTTATTCATTAACGCACCCTACAAGATCGGCGATCGCACTAATCAATGTGCATGGTGCGTTCCCCAAAAATCGATCGCTGGAGCGGTAGAAGTTGCATTAGGGAACGCACCCTACAGCGATAGCGTACTGCTACGCAGTGCCTTCGGCATCGCACTTCAAACTAACTTGCCCTTGCAGAATCACCGCAACTAAACTAAACTTAGTTTGTAGATTTGGTTTTTTAAGAGCATGGAAACTGTAAACATTCATCAGGCTAAAACAAACCTTTCTCGGCTATTGTCCCGTGTGGAACTCGGAGAGGAAATCGTTATTTCAAACCGAGGTATTCCAATTGCTAAACTTGTTCCATTTCGGACATCTTTAGATCGACGGTCTAGTTTAGGACAAGATCGAGGGATGTTTACCGTACCAGATGATTTTAATGCTCCTTTACCAGAAGATATTTTGGTAGCATTTGAGGGTGGTGCGGAGTGAGACTTTTACTGGATACACAATGCTGGCTGTGGTGGTTTGCCCAACCAGACAAGTTAAGTGAGAATGTAATTGAACAAATTGCCAACGAAAGCAATGAAGTGTGGTTTTCTGTTGCCAGTGTTTGGGAGATGGGAATTAAAGTCTCAATCGGTAAATTACCACTGCCAGAGCAAATAGATAATTATGTCTCTACTCGAATGACCCAACTAGGAGCTAGATCGTTAGAGATCAATGCTTCTCATGCTTTGCGGGCGGCTGCATTGCCTTTACATCATCGTGATCCTTTTGACCGAATGCTGATTGCACAAGCTCAGGTAGAAGATATGATACTTGTGAGTGCGGATTCAACATTTAATCAATATGAAGTATCTTTGCTTTGGGCAGCTAGTTCTTAGTCATAAACACAGAATTTCAGCTGCTTTCTAGATATTCGTGAACCAAATTCTGTGTAGTTGCAATTATTAACTCGCACATTTTTCCAACTAATTGACTGTCATTTCTGGAAGACTCCAAAGTGACTTGACACTGACCTGCACAAGAGCCTTCAATTTCACAGCCTTTGCAGAAATCGTTCTTACAGCTTCAATCAATAGGCATGGTGCGTTCCCCAAAAATCGATCGCTGGAGCGGTAGAAGTTGCCTTAGGGAACGCACCCTACCAGATCGGCGTGCTGCTACGCAGTGCCTTCGGCATCGCACTTAATTAAGGATAAAAACTAGGCTTTAACTTTTAAAGGAAATCTCTCAGGATTTTTAATAATTTCTTTGCTTAAATCTACATCTAAATCTGGCCAATAAAAATGATTAGGAAAAGGCTCTTGTATATTTAAAATTTGTCTAATAGTGACATCTTGAAACCAAGGAAAATCTTGATAAGAAAGAAACATTTCTTCATTGTTTGCCAGAATCCATATTCCATGAGAAGAAATATGAGTTACTTCAGCTTGAGAAGTGTTTTGTCCAAGCATTTCTAAGTTCATTTTGTCGTTCCTCAATAATAGTTTCTATCGCTTGAAGTTGTTTTCGAGATAGGTTATGATTACGAGCTAATTCAATTTGTGGTTCCAGCCAAAATTTAGCTTCTCCTTCTGCACAATGAACATGAACGTGCATTCTTGTTTCTTCGCGGGAAAAGAAAAAGAAGCGATAGCCATCTTCTCGGAAAACAGTTGGACTCATCAGAAATATAATCAGGATGATTGATGCTTACCCTTCGTTTATTATAGCAAATCCCCCTCAACTGGTCTAAAACTAAGGGGGAATGAGTTATAAAAAAAGGCAATTTAACCGATGTTAGTGGGTTCTTTTTCGATCGATCGCTGGAGCGGTAGAAGTTACATTGGGGAACGTACCAGACAAGATCGGCGATCGCACTACAGTTGCATAACGGAATAATTTGATCGCATCTCCACCAATTAAATAAACCACGATCGCCCACCTAAACTATAGCGTTTCCTACGCTAGTGAGGTACACCTGTTTTTCTTACCTTTTGCCTCTTGCCTTTTGCCTAAAACCCATAACTTTTGTACCTCAGCAGACTGAAAAACGCTATATATCATCTAATCTGTCTGAGGTTTTCTTAGATAAGCAGCTAGTTCTTCAGAAATTACGAAACGAGGAGCATCATTATAGGTGATTTCATAAACTAACGCCTGATTCTCCAAAATTCTCAGCTTATTTCTAAGGTAAGCATGATCCTCAAAGTAATATTTGAGAGTGAAGTTATTGGTATCTTCACAATACATTACACCCTTATTCATAATGATAAACTCACGAGCAAATGGACAGTTTTGTAGATCACTTCTCATATCTGCTAGAAGTTCGGGAATTAGACTCTCAATATTTAGAAATACACTTTCCGAGGGCTGTGGCAGTAGAAAGCTCGGTTTAGCAATATTTTTGTGCGGAACTGCGAGTTTCAAAAGAGCTTTGTTAATTGATTCAAGTGCTGTTACTATTTTTGCTGAAGCGTCATTTGTTGTAAGTGTAACAGGTGGTACTGAACCAGAAATTCCTAATCTAGTATTGTAATTATAAGAGTGGACAGAAAGATCCTTATACTCTACTTCAAGTAGTACATTTTCTCCAAAAAGCTTATCTGCTTGAGAGTGAGTCGCCACGTCAAAAAAGAATGGATTATCTTGATCAATAACAGATATTTGGAGGGGAAATAAATTTCCTAAATTACTCATCATTTTGGGCAAGGGCGAAATATTAACCTTGACTTCAATTGCGGGGGCATCTGTAAGTGAAAGAATTCCAAGTTGAATAGCCTGCTCTTTTTCTGGTTTAAGTCTAAATAAGTGTGTTAAACGTGGTTTGGAGAAATGTCTTTTAGCCCAGATTGCATCAACAATAAAATGCTTGGCTTTGACTGTATGAGCACCTGCTCGAATGTAATAGCAATTATCATAAGCCATGTGTGGCCCAGCGTGGCTCTCATAAACGGCAACAAGCAAAACAGCCGAATCGGACTGAATGACTCCTCGTCCTACTGAATCAGATATTATTTTAATCTCATATTTAGGAACTGGTTCTACTTGATTAACAATCTGATCAGCCCAGTCGCGTAAATCTTGTCTTCCAACTTTTAGATGTAGGCCATTATCAGCATTACCATGAGAGTCCACACCAGCAATAAAACACCCACCTCCAGAATTTGCAAAGGCAGATACCGCACAGCTTAGTTTCTTCTTGAGGTCTTCTGGAGGAGTGCGACTTGATTTGAATTCAAAGTTATCATCCTCTGCGGATGGAAGCTGAGTGAGATCAAAATTTCCTAGGTCAATTTTCATAAGATGTGAAAAGGCGGACAAGTAGTGTAAAAAATGTTTGGCTTCTTATCAATCAAATTATACTATTGGCGGATGTAAACTCGATCCCCCTACGACAAAACTCTGCATTGAAAAACCAATTGCTTTGGCTTTGTGGTCTAACTACATATTATAGGTCAACTTTCTGTATAAAACTCTCTGGGGTAACGATATGGGTCAACTTTCCGTATATCACCCCATTTAGGTGCAATTGCCAGAACTTTTCCCTATATCACACCCAAAAGCCTGTTAGTCAGATTAGCATCTTGCCAAAAACCTTGTGTAACTAAATTCCTGACAATTAGGCTCATTCTAACGATGATTCCTATATCTGACCGCACCCCTTGACAAAAACTGACAATTATTCGACCTTTAGCGATCGCTATCGGGGGATAGTTGTTTTTTGTTACAGCAGTGTGGTTCAGCCTAACTGATGGCTATATTTCCAGATTATCGCCCGCAGCAAACCAATCTTGAGCGAGAAATCGAGGGATGTATCCATTGATGGATAAGGGTTTTTTGCTATTGCAGTAGATATGTCTGGGGTCAGTTGAGATAGACAAAAATAGTCAAAATATTTATAATAGAAGATTGGACTAAAATTTTCTGTGATTTGCCCATGTTATTGTCTTGCGCCACCGGTAGCGAACAATTTTTAGGTAGTGAAGCGATCGCATCTTACGCCACAGCTAAGGCCGTGATCCTGCCGATTCCCTACGAGGCCACCACCACCTATCGCAAGGGTTGTGAAACCGGGCCGGCGGCGGTGATTACTGCTTCCCAACAATTGGAAGCCTATGACGAGGAACTTAAGAGGGAAACCTGTTTAGAAGTGGGCATCTATACCCATGATGCGATCGCCGATACCCGTCAGCAACCGCAATTGTCCGCCGAGGAGATGTTAGCCGTCACCACAGCTACAGTTTCCCGTCTAATTGCCGATGATAAATTTGTCGTCGCCGTCGGGGGTGAACACGCTATCACTACGGGAGTAGTACAAGCTTATCGACAAGCTTTATCGGAACCTTTTACGGTGGTTCAAATTGATGCCCATGGCGATATGCGTTTTGAGTACGAAGGATCGCACCATAACCACGCCTGTGTGATGCGTCGGGTGTTAGAAATGGGTTTACCGACCTTACCCGTGGGAATTCGGGCTATTTGTCGGGAAGAAGCGGAATTAATCGCTAAACAGCAGAT
>NZ_JAJTDH010000019.1:0-70702 GCF_021300285.1 Microcystis sp. 49638_E5
CCCGAACAGGTGTTAAGTCAGGTGTCCCGTTCTTTAGAAACTATCCCCGAAAAACAGGTGCAAAGCAATCTCGCTGCCGCCACCAGTATTCTCGCCGGGTTAGTATTAAATCGGGAGACGATTAAAAAAATCCTTCGGAGTGACATTATGAGAGAATCAGTCATCTATCAAGATATTTTAGAGGAAGGCGAGGAAAAGGGACTACAAAAAGGACGACAAGAAGGACGACAAGAAGGACTGCAAGAAGGACGACAAGAAGGTAAAGAAGAAAAAGCCCGACAAATTGCCCTAAAAATGCTATCTGCTGGCTTTTCTGTCCCAGAAATCGCCCAATTTACCGATTTATCCCCCGCAACTATCGAGGAATTACAAAGACAGCAGCACAATTAAAGCTTTTAACCGCAAAGGGTGGCGAATTGGCAAAATTTTGGCTCATCCCCCCACCCCAAGCGCGGTTAACGACGTTTAGCGAGGCGACACACCACTAAACCGCTCCCTAGTATGCCTAGTCCGATAATACTAGAAAGTTTGGGAGTGGACACATTACCAATATCACCCGGAATATCAGCAGCAACAAGGCGAAAGTTATCGATTGCAGCATAACCACTGCTGAGAATATCGGTTTTATCCCAAAAAAGCCCCAATTTTCTCCACGGCAGCCTCTAGAATATCGGGATCGTGAACTAAGGCAAAACGCACATAACCCTCGCCACCCTTACCAAAACCGGAACCGGGGGAAACAGCGACACCGGTTTGGGCCACCAATTGCCGACAAAAATCGACGGAATTACCCGGCCAACTGGGGGGAATTTTCGCCCAAACGTACATAGTGGCGGCCGGGGTGGCAACTGGCCAACCGATGCGATTTAGGGCATTAATAAACACATCCCGGCGTTTTTGGAAGATAGCGACGGTTTCCTTGACTGAATCTTGATTACCGGTTAAAGCAGCGATCGCACCGTTAAGGATGCCCAAATACTGATTAAAATCAACCATGGCTTTAATCTGTCGCAAAGCCATAATTAACTGCGGGTTGCCAATGGCGAAACCGATGCGAAAACCGCCCATATTATAGGACTTAGAAAAGGTAAAAAACTCGATCGAATTAGTTTTAGCTCGATCGGCCTGTAAAATTGACGGGGGGGGCGATGTTCCCGCAAAAAAGATGTCTAGATAGGGAAAATCGTGGATTAAAACTAAATTATGCTGACGGCAAAAGTCAACCGCTTTTTGGAAAAATGCCAAAGGTGCGATCGCTGTAGTGGGATTATGGGGATAACTCAAGACCATCAGCTTCGATTGTGCCAGCACTGCCTCAGGAATGTCCTCTAAAACCGGCAGAAAGTCATTTTTTGCCAAAATTGGCATTCCGTACATTTGACCGCCAGCAAGGGCAACACCGCCCAAATGGGAGGGATAACCCGGATCGAGGAGCAGAGCAAAATCCCCGGGGTTGAGAAGGGCCAAAGGTAGATGGGCCGTGCCTTCCTGAGAACCAATTAGGGGTAAAACCTCCGTTTCCGGATCGACGGGGACACCAAAGCGATCGCTATACCAGTTAGCGGCAGTTATTCGGAAGTCTCGCGTACCATTATGGAGTAAATAGCCGTGGGTGTGAGGATCGTGGAGAGATCGCTCAATAGCATCGACAACGTGGGGAGCAGCCCCAAGATCGGAGGAACCGAGCGAAAGATCGATAATGGTATTACCCGCTTCTCTACTGGCAGCTTTTGCCCGATCCATATCGGCAAAAACGTTGGATTGGAGTGCCTGTAAGCGGTGTGCTAGGGTTAAGTTATTCATAACCACAGATACCTAATTAGCTGACATAGGTATCGATAAAAGATTGTAATTGTGGTTTGCCGATCGCCCCTTCATGAGTGGCAATAAGTTTTTTATCTTTAAAGATGCGTAAAGCGGGAACACCTTTCACATCACATTTAGCCACCGAGTTGGGGTTAGGGTCCACCTCTAGTTTAACTACTTTTAGCCGTTCGCCGTAGGTGTTGGCTACCCAATCGATCGAGGGGGATACCAGACGGCACGGACCGCACCAACTCGCCCAAAAATAGACTAAAACGGGTTTTTCGACCTCAAAAACCTCTTGGTCAAACTTCTGATCGCTAATGACAGTTACGCTACTCACAGTATTTATTTCCTCACCATCGTTACTGATCATCATAGGGGTTCTGGGTAATTTTCGGCAATTATCCACTTCCACAATTCCTCAAACATGAGGATCGAAGACATCGCGTAAACCATCACCGATAAAATTAATACTTAACACTGTGATCACGATAGCCAGAGCCGGAAAAATGACCAAGTGGGGGGCAGTTGTCAAGTAATCTTTAGCTTTAAATAACATTTGTCCCCAAGTCGGCACATCGGGGGGGAAACCCAAACCCAAAAAACTCAGGGTTGACTCGGTAATAATCGCATTACCCACCGCTAAAGTAGCCGCCACGATAATCATTCCCAAAACATTAGGCAATAAATGCACCCAGATTAAACGGAAAGGAGTGGCCCCCAAAGCAATCGCAGCCGAGATAAACTCCATCTCGCGTAATTTTAAGAAATTTCCCCGCACCAATCGCGCCACCGACATCCAATTTAAACCCCCGATTACTAAAACCACGAGGATAAAAATACCCGTTTCCGGTCCGGCGATTTTTTTGATGCTATCGCGAAATAGATAGACAATCAGTAAAAGTAGGGGTAATTGGGGCAAAGATAGGAATAAATCCGTTAATCGCATCAATAAGCCATCGATTGCGCCCCCGTAAAACCCGGAAATAGCTCCGATCGCCGTCCCTAGAATAATCGCAACTATCATAGCAGCAATCCCCACCGCTAGGGAAATTCGACCCCCCACCAAAATCCTCGCCAATTGATCCTGGCCCAGATCGTTAGTGCCGAAAAGATGTTTTAAACTAGGGGGAGCAGTGGTTTGACTAAAATCAATGGTATCGATGGGGACCCGATAAAAAATCGGACCGAATAGGACGGCAAGAATAATTATAATTAATGCGATCGCTCCTATTGTTGCCAGGGGATCTCGGTAAAAACGTCGCCAAGTATCGATAATTGCAGAAGACAGGGGAGACATAAGCTGTTAAGTGTTTAAATTACTTTTTGAGACGAGGCACTCTTGCATTAGGGGAGATTCCGCTAATCTAAGAATAAACGGTTTAAATGAGTCTTTTTAGTCTGCTGTATTTTAGGTAAAATCTCAAGATGAGTCCCTTTATTGAAGGAACCGTTGTGTTATAGTATAACTCAAGTTCAGAAAATAGAGAGTAAAACTATGACTGTTAAAGAACTTATTCAAACAGCAATTGATAATTTACCTGAAGAACAACTAGATGAACTTTATCAATTAATTAAAAATTTCACCGCCAGCAAAAACAACTTATTAGAAGAAAAACCATCCTTATTCAAACGTCATTTTCCAGTTGAGAATATGGTGGGTAAAGCTAAAATACTAGGTGATATGGTCAGTCCTATTGTAGATGAAGAAGATTGGGAATGTCTGAAGTAATTGTGCTTGATACTCATATTTGGTTGTGGTTAATAAATGGCAATTTTGACAGATTTCCCGAGCATTGGCTAGAAAAATTTGAGTTAGCAGAATCTCTCGGAGTTTCCCCCATTTCTTGCTATGAAATAGCCCTTGCTAACCAACGGGGGAGATTAGAATTAAGTTATCCCCTTCAAGAGTGGATTCAACAAGCTTTAACAGTAGCTAAAATAGATATATTTTCAATTACCCCCGAAATTGCCATTAGAGCCGTTAATTTATCTCCCATTCACAAAGATCCTTTTGACCGTATTATTATGGCTACAGCCTTAGCATACGGGGCAAAACTGGCTAGTATTGATAACTTATTTTCTAAATATGTTGAAATCAAAGATCATCTCATGGAGAGAGGGAAATAGTGATAAGTAAGAGGACAAAATCAACAGATGATTAAAATTTACACGGAAATCGAACGGGGGCAAAATTGGTTAGAGCGCCATCAAAAATCTTCTCCGATATTTGCCCTAGTTTTGGGGTTTACCGAGACGGGATTAATCCCCGGAATCTCCACCGCCGGCGCCACCCCGGAAGATAGAAAATATACAGCGATCGCCGATGCCGAATTTATCGTTAAAGGAGTTTCACCCCATCCCCGTTATCCCTTACCCCCCCTAACGGTGGGAGCCTCCCCTGCCTATATTACCCGCGCCGTGGTGGAAAAATTAGCCATTCCCGTCCGGGTTTTTAACGCCGGTTTACCCTTGCCCCCGGCCGTCGATTATATCGAACTGGGGGGACAACCGGCCCGTTGTCTCTCCACCGGCCGCGCCCTAGATTTCGACATAGTAAAACACCTGTTCGCCCAAGGACTAACCTGGGGAGAAAAACTAGCCCGCGAGTCTAGTTATCTAATTATCGGCGAGTGTGTGGTCGGTGGCACCACCACCGCCCTCGCCATCCTCACCGGATTGGGTTATCGAGCCAACGGCAAAGTTAACAGCAGCCATCCCCAGTGCAATCATGCTCAGAAATGGGCAATAGTTGAGCAGGGATTAGCCCGAAAAGAAATTTTTGATCCTTTTGAGGTAATCGCCGCCCTAGGCGATCCTCAGCAGATTTTCGTCGCTGGCATGGCGATCGCCGCCAGTCGCCAGGGTGGGGTACTCCTCGCCGGAGGAACCCAAATGTTAGCCGTTTCTGCCCTAATTAAAGCTCTAGTGGCTAAATATGCCTATCCCGTTAACTGGGAAAATATCATCGTCGGCACAACTCGCTGGGTAGCGGAAGATAAAACGGGGGATACGGTGGGATTAGCCCGAATGATCGGAAAAGTGCCTTTATTAGCCACACAATTAAACTTTTCAGCCTCTAAATACCCGGTTTTGCAAGCTTATGAACAGGGTTTCGTCAAAGAGGGAGTAGGTGCGGGGGGATGTGCGATCGCCGCTTATCTGTACCAGAATTGGACTAATCAAGATTTACTCAAAGCGATCGAAAATTTAATCGGGTTTCAACTATAGCAGTTATCTTAATGATCAGGTAGGAAGTTTTCCTTTTAGGGAGTCGGTAGTCGGATGTGAGTTTTTTAAATTTTATCTAGCTCTAAACTTTTATTTATTCTCTCCTACTACAGATTGATAAAATCTTTCTAGACTTTCTACAGAGGTTTGATCGTTAAATACTGTATCGATATTCATTTTAGTATAATCTTTGATTGTTTGTCGCCATTGATTATCTAAACCTAAACGAATAGCAATTTCAAGATAGTGATTTTTATCCGTAGCAATTGTCTCGGTTATGCCTAATTTTTTCAAGATAGCATAGGAATGTCTTCCGCGCATAAATTCCCCCGGACAGGTAACAACTGGAAGTTGACAGGCAATTGCTTCTAAGGTGGTATTTCCCCCCGACCAACTTAAGTTATCTAAATAGATGTCTGCTAATAAGTTAAGCTGAAAATAATCATTTTGTTCTAATTGTGGCATCATTACCCCGTAATCTTGCCAATTGAGTCCATACTTATCAAAAGCTTGACTTAATCTCGACTGAAAGCAATGGGTCACAAATTCGCTACGATGACAGATAAAAATAAAGTGGCTGTGGGGAACTTGTCGGGCAATTCTAGGAAAAATATCGTCATTTTCTGGCAGATATTTAAATAAACTCTGACAGTTTAAATAGATGATTTTATCCTCGGCTAATCCCATCTCTAAACGAGTTTTTCTCTGGGGAGGAAGCGAGGGTTTAGCATAGGCAATACCTAAATTAGATAAGCGAATTAATTTTTCACTGTAGTGATTATCTCCCTCCGTGGGTTCCATTAATTCACTGGAGATAAAATAATCAAGGGTTGGTAATCCTGAGGTGATTGGATGGCCCCAAGTTACACATTGTACTGGAGCTAAACGCAATGCTGCTAGTTGGGTAGTGCGAGCATCCATACCAATATCTAAATAAACCAGAATATGTAACTGATTATCTAAAATATGTTGAGCAATTCTTCCTATATTGACCAGATTATCAAATTGATAAAAATAATCACTTTGCTCTTGATATTGTTTGGTAAAATTATCCCAGGTGTTATTAATATCTATTCCATAACAGTAAATTTCAAATTGCTCTCGATTTCGCCACTGCAACCATCCTTGAAACAGTTTCGCTACTGTGTGATGACGCAAGTGAGCAGAAATATAGCCAAGGCGGATTTTTCCCGTAGGCATGGTTAGGTTTTTCACCCAATTAGGAAAGTTAACCGAGGCAATTTTACAAACCAATTCTCCATATTTTTTTTGTAGTTCTAAATCATTTTTAGCTTGATATTGAAGATAAAAGTTAGTTCTTAATCCAATACTTTTCCAAGCATCCTGTTGTTGATTAGTAGTAGTTAAATCAAGATTGGATAAGATATTATCTAACTGTTTCTCGTAGTTTGATCGATATTGCATAATATCGGCTTGAGTTGTGTAAACTATTGGCATTAACCGCATTAATTCTAACTTCAGAGATAGGTGATCGGGAAGATACTCTAAAGCCGATTTAGTTGCTTGAATTGCCACCTCGATCGGATAATTATTTTGTAGTAACCAAATTAGGCGCAAATGTAAATCAATATTTTCTGGATGATAGGCAATGCCTTTTTTATACACTTCCAAAGCTTGTTTTTCTTCTTTAAGAATGAGATAGCAATGGGCGCAGTTTAAATAAAAATTGCTCTCCTCTATTTTAATTGCTAATAATTTTTGATAATAGTTTAATGCTAATTGATAGATTTTTCTTTGATAAAAATAATCACCTGAATAAAGATTTGCTCTTTTTTGGTCAGCTTGCAGAATTTCCCAAAGGGAGAGATTTTGACTAATTTCTCCTCTATCTCCTGCCAGTTGTTGAGCCGTTTTATAAGCATTTTTTGCCTCTGTCCAAGCTTGTTTAACTAAATAGACATTGCCTAAATTGATATAGAAAGGATAAAAATCACCCTGTTTATTAATTCCCTGCTGATAGAATTTTTCGGCTGACTCTAGCTGCCCTAGTTTATAAAATAAATTGCCCAGTTTGTTATAAGCATCGAGAAAATTATCCTTGAGATCAATCGCTTTTTGATAAGCTGATAAAGCTATATCTAAACGGGATTGTTTTTCTAGCACCATGGCCATAGTATAATGATATAAGGCTTGATTTTCCTCTAAGTTGATGGCTCGTGCCAAACAGTTAAAAGATTCTGTTAGTCGGTTAATTATATAGTATAAATATCCTAAATCGTGCCAGATGTAAGCTAATTGTTCACGCCAAGATAAAATTCTTAAGTAAAAGTCCTCAGCTAAAGTATATTCTCGCCGATTAATTGCCTCTTGCACCTCTTGAAGACAGGAGTTTATCACCGTCAGGGCATAATTTTCTATCTCTTCATCCCCTTCTATTTCTTCTAATTCTAGCCACTGGAGATAGATTAATTTAGCTTCGGCAAACTGCCAGCAATCGAGATTTCTAATTATCTCTTTTTTGAGCAGCATAATTAAATCCTGACTGGACTCTGATTCTAACAGCCAAAATAACCAAATTTCTTGCGCTGTTGCTTGCTGCCCTAGCAGCAAATAAGCTAATCCCAGATAGGGATAATAATCAGTCACTTCCGGATGAACCGCCAGTGCTTGCTGACAAAATAACAATAATTGATTATAGTCTCCCGATGCTAACATTAGCTCGATCGCTTGTTGGTGATTACTGTTGATCATTATTTTGACTCTCGCTGCTTTTATTCCACAATACCCTCGATCGAGCTTAGGGTAACATTTTGGGCTTATTGAACTTAACTAGCGATAGATTCGAGGATTTATTAGCCCCATCAAAACCAAAAACCCTGATTTTACCTAGATTTTACCCGATCTACCGCCCTAGCCCAACAAATAATTTTTCGCACAGATAAGAATTATTCTCAATAGCTGTACAATAGGAAAAGACAACTTTACCAAGAATCGAGCAATGAACGATAAAATAACTCGTAGAGTCTTTCTAGGCGCAGGAACAGCCACCTTAGCCCTAGCGGTGGGTCAATTAGGGAAAATAAACGAGGTTTCCGCCCAAACTAACCAATTAAACCTCTATTCCTCCCGTCACTACAACACCGACCGACGATTGTATGACAACTTCACCCGACAAACGGGAATAAAAATTAACCTCGTCGAAGGGGAAGCGGACCCATTAATCGAACGGATTAAAAGCGAAGGCAGCAATAGTCCTGCCGATATACTCCTGACGGTAGATGCGGGGAGATTATGGCGGGCCGACCAACAGGGAATTTTTGCCCCGGTCAATTCCCGCATTCTCACCCAAAGAATTCCCGCTAATTTGCGTCACCCCAAAGGTCACTGGTTCGGGTTTAGTAAACGCTTGCGGGTAATCATGTATAACAAAGACAGAGTTAACCCCAGAGAAATCGATTCCTATGGGGATTTAACCAATCCCAAATGGAAAGGAAAAGTCGTCACCCGGTCATCTAGTAACATCTATAGTCAATCTTTTACCGCTTGGTTAATCGACATCCAAGGAGAAGCAGCCGCAGAAAAATGGTGTCGGGGATTAGTGGCTAATTTTGCCCGTTCACCCCAGGGAAATGATAAGGCACAAATCGAAGCTGTCGCCGCAGGAATTGCCGATTTAGCCCTAGCTAACACCTATTACTTAGCTGGGTATGCCGAAGAAAAAGACCCCGCTAAACGGGCAATTTATGACAAAGTAGGCGTAATTTTCCCCGACCAAACAGGGCGCGGCGCTCACGTTAATATTAGCGGTGGTGGTTTAATTAAAACCGCCCCCAATCGAGAATCGGCCATTAAATTTTTAGAGTATCTTTCTAGCAATGAAGCACAGAACTTTTTTGCTAAGGGTAATCAAGAATATCCCGTCGTTCGAGGAGTTACTTTAGACCCTGTTCTGGCAAAACTCGGACGCGGGAAAGAAGATACAGTTAGCGTGGCTAATTATGGTCCTAATTTAGCCAAAGCAGTACAGGTAATGAATCGCGCCAGTTGGAAATAAGTTATCAGTTATCAGTTATCAGTGGGAATTATGAATTATGAATTATGAATTATGAATTAGGAAGTTAGGAAAATTGAAGATATATTTTGGGTTCGATCCCCCCTGCCCCCCTTGATAAGGGGGGTGCCGATAGGCGGGGGGATCCCCCCTTGATAAGGGGGGTGCCGATAGGCGGGGGGATCCCCCTTAATAAGGGGGCATCTGACAGTTTTTAACACCTAACCACTTATGTTAAGGCAAATAAAACCGAGAGATTATTAGCGGGCATAGGAATTACTTCTAACAATTGTAAACCTCGATCGCTCGCTGCTTGCACCACATCTTCTAAATTCCTAACTCCCCAAGCAGAGTTTTGAGAACGGAGAGAAAAATCAAAGCTTTCATTACTAGGAGAAGTATGTTTTCCCTGTCGTTTATAGGGACCATAAAGATAGAGAATTTCCCCCGGACTGAGAAGGCGACTCGCTCCTGCCATTAAAGCTAAACAAGCGGACCAAGGAGCGATATGAATCATATTAATATTAACAATGGCATTAATGACGATATTTTCCGTCTCTACCGCCCAAACTGACTGATGAACATCGATAAATAGGGGGTGAGCGAGATTGGAACTAGGACAATAATCGCACCAACTGCGAATACTATCTAGAGCCAGAGGGTGACAATCCGAGGGAATCCAACGACAAGGAGCAAGACGAGGAGCAAAAAAAACAGCGTGTTCACCCGTGCCGCTAGATATTTCTAGGATATTCCCAGTCTTTGGTAAAAATTGGCTGAGAACTTCTAAAATCGGCTGACGATTGCGTTCTGTTGCTGGAGCGTATTGACGTAAATCAGACATAATTAGGCTTTGCGGCAAAAAGTTTGTTGGTGGGGTTAGGAGTCGGTCGTCAGTAGCCGCTCGTCGGGAGAGGAAGTCAGAATAACAGAATGACCTCGCACGTCTGGAAGCGGAACCCTTCGAGACTGCCAATAGTGGTCGCGTCCAGTGCTAGGGCGATTCTTTCTATAGTTATAGGCAGTAAACTGATGACCCACACTAACAAAGGTGCAAAACAACTGCTTATCTCAAGAGTGCTGCGCTTTTCTCCTTTTTTCGCTTTCCAAGACTCATACCATTCTTTCAGTCTCTGCCTGACTGTGTTGGGTTTTTCCTCGTTGACTGCCGCAATCAACCTCGACACCTGAGTCAAACTGCTCGATTTGGTCATGACCATGCCAAAACTCCAAGTTGCCAATCCGATAGCTTGCGGTATTGACAAATGGGGCAGATGTTCTGATTCTATGCACGACCACTGCTTGAGATATTTGTTGTTTAGCATTGTCTTTCACGATGCTCCTCTAAATCTCTAGCTTGGTTTTCTCAGCATGAGTAGGTGACTGCTCACCTCTTTGTAATAAACCTACACCTGTAAGCGATAGGCGGGGGTATCTGAGAGTTTTTAACACTTACCTACTTATTAATTATCCCACTAAAAGGTTTTCTTCGGGGTAATTAATAACTGTTGGTTTCGGATCGCCGATAATAGCCGCTATTAAAAGTATAACTCCCACCCGTCCCAGATACATCATAAAAACAATGATTAACTTAGAAATCGGCGATAAAGAGGCGGTTATCCCCATAGATAAGCCGACAGTTCCAAAGGCAGAAACCACCTCAAAAAACAGTTGAATCATTTGAAAATCTGTCTCCACAAATGAGATAGCTAGGGTGGAGATAATAATCGCTATAACCGAACCAAAAACCACGGCCATTGACTTTAAAATTAACGGCATAGGAATGCGCCTTTGATAGAGAGTCACTTCTTCACGACCTCTTAAAACCGAGCGAGTACAGTTATATAAAATCCTAAAAGTTGTGGTTTTAATACCTCCCCCTGTACCGCTAGGACTGGCACCAATAAACATCAAAGCCATGGTAATTGATAAACCTTCTACGGAAATTTTACCAATATCAATGGTATTAAATCCTGCTGTTCTCGATGTTACCGATTGGAACCAAGCGGCCAGCAATTTATCTTTAATTGATAAATTAGCCAAAGTGTCAGTGTTTCCCTGTTCAGTAAGTAAAAAAGCCAAGGTTCCTATCACTAATAAAAATATAGTTGTGCTGATAGCAACTTTATAGTTAAGGGAAAAAACAAAGCCTTTTCGTTTATATTGAAAGCGATGAATAAACCAAGTGTAAAACTCGATAATTACCTGATAACCGATACCTCCAAAAATGATCAATCCTGTGATAGATAAGTTAATAATAATTGAAGACTGATAGGACATCAAATTATCTTTAAACAAGCCAAAACCCGCATTATTCCAGGCACTAATACTATGGAATAAAGATAACCACACCGCATATCTAAAATCATACTTTTGGGCGAAGACAGTTAACATAACAAGAGTTGCTGTTAACTCAAAAACTAGAGTAGTAGCAATCACTGATTTCATTAAACTTTGACTACCTTGCAGGAAAGGTCGATCGAAGGATTCTTGAATTGCTAACTTCTGTCTCAGGTCAAATTTTCGCCCAATTAATAACATTAAAAAAGTGGTAGTGGTCATATATCCCAAACCTCCCACTTGCACTAATAAAGCAATAAATAATTGACCCCAAAAAGAAAAATAAGTCCCTGTATCTACTACTGCTAAACCCGTAACACAGACAGCAGAAGTGGAGGTAAACAGGGCAACAATTGGGTCATTCCAAGTGCCGCTAGTGGTAGAAACAGGCAACATCAACAGGGAAGTTCCCGCTAAAATTACCGCAATAAATCCCAAGCAAATTGTCCGGGCAATCGTCATATAAATTCCTTAGTGAAAGTAGCTAAGAGAAGATTGTTTTTTGGCTAACACTTCTTGATAAACTAACTGTAAGCGATCGATATTTTTGCTGAGAGTGTAAGAGTCTAAAACTCTTTGACGGGCTTTTTGTCCTAAAATTGTTGTTAATTCGGGATGATCTCGTAAGACGGGCAAGAGAGTTTTTAATTGGGTAATTAGTCCTTTAGTATCTAGAACTATTCCCGCACCTTTTAACACTTCCCCATCGGCACCCACATCCGTAGCCAGACAAGCAACACCACAGGCCA
This sequence comes from Microcystis sp. 49638_E5, assembly GCF_021300285.1. NCBI lineage: Bacteria > Bacillati > Cyanobacteriota > Cyanophyceae > Chroococcales > Microcystaceae > Microcystis > Microcystis sp. 49638_E5. The sequence continues at coordinate 12,139 of NZ_JAJTDH010000019.1, forward strand.
TCGCTTCCAAGAGGGAAATCGATAAACCTTCCACTAATGAGGGTAAAATAAAGCCGTCAACCCCGCGCAAAATTTCAATTCGTTTATTTTCATCGCCGATAAAACCTAACCAGATAATACCATCTTCTTCTCCATAAAAAGGTTTGAGGGAAGGAGTTAACGGACCATCGCCAACAATGAGCAGTTTGCATCTACTCCCTAAATTGGTTTTTTTCCAAGCTTTCAATAAAGATTCTACATTTTTCTCCGGCATGATCCGACCGAGATAAACAAATAAACAATCGGCATTATATTGAGCTTTAATATTCGATAGTCCTGGACAATACTTATTAACATCAACCCCATTGGGAATAATTGCTAATTTTTCTTCGGGAACTCCCAATTTAACTAAAAAATCCCGTTGAGAGGTGGAAAAAATAATTACCTTATCGTAATTAGCTAAAAAAGGGGCGTGTAGTTGGTAGGTTAATAATTGGGTACTGGAGATGAGATTGCGAATTTTACTATCAAAAGCCGGGTGAAAAGTCGCCACCAGAGGCAAATCTAAAGACTCACAAATTTCTGGTAGCAGAAAATCGAGGGGAGACAGGGGTAAGGACGCATGAACTAGATCGGGTTTCAGTTCCCTGAGTTTATCCTGTAGAACCCGACTCGATTTCAGGGTGGGAATAGTATAGACTTGGGAACTATAGAGACGTGGCAGGGTGATTTCGTCGTAAAAGTCGGGCCAATCGCTTACGGTGGGTTTTTCGGAAGAAAAATGCAGAAAACTGACTTGATAATCTCGATCGAGCAGGGAATTAGTCACTTCTCGCCCATAGGTAACGTTACCGCAAAAAGGAGATTTTTTTCCTAACCAGGCAATGTGCATTGAGATTCTCTTAAGAAAAATTTAATTTAGTCAAGTATCAGCTTACTAAATTAACCGTAAAATTAAAAGCTAATAGAGTACCCAAGCAAAATTAATTACCCATCTAAGTCCTCAGCTAAAAATTGCCCTTTGCAAGAGTGCCTATTTGATAGTTAAAATTCTCGGCTTTTTACTGATTGGCCGAGGACTTGCGACGACGACAGCGTTCTGAACAGTATTTGACCTCATGCCAACAGTTTTGCCACTTTTTGCGCCAAGTAAAGGATAAACCGCAAACGGGACAAATTTTACTGGGAAGATCGGACTTCGAGACCTGACGTGCCATGATTAAAATTAAAAAGTCAAAAACTGCGCCTTATCTATGAGTGTAGATGAAAATAATCAGAGTTCCCCACTCGATCGCCTGAGAATTATTTTAGTTGAACCAGCCGGAGCCTTAAATGTGGGTTCCACCGCCAGAATTATGCGGAATATGGGCTTAAGTCGCTTAATTATCGTCAATCCTGCCTGTGATATCCTTGCAGAAGAAGCGCGACGCATGGCAGTACACGGGATTGAAGTCCTAGAAAACTGTTCACAGGTAGCCACCCTTGGGGAAGCTTTGCAGGGTTGTCATCGCATCATTGCCACCACCTCGAAACCCCGTCACCTGAATACTCCCCTCGAAACACCCCGGACCGCCTTACCCTGGTTACTCACCCCTAACCTGGAATCGGCCCTAATTTTCGGGCCAGAAGACCGGGGTTTAAGTAACAGCGAACTGAACCACGCCCAGCGTTTTGTCGGTATTCCCGCTAATCCTCAATATTCCTCCCTTAATCTGGCCCAAGCGGTGGCGGTTTGCTCCTACGAACTGTACCAAATGGCAAGGGAAAATAGGCTCGAACCCCCGGTAGAAACGCTCCCTAATGCCACTTTTGAGGCTCTAGAAGGCTATTATCAGCACTTAGAGAGCTTTTTGCTCAAAATTGGCTATCTTTACCCCCACACCGCCGCCGCTAGGATGGAGAAATTCCGGCAATTTTATCATCGGGCCCGGCCCACAGTGGAGGAATTAGCCCTGCTGCGGGGTATTATCGGTCATATTGAAAGTATCGGGCAACTTTTTCTCGGTCTTGATAGTCTCAAGGGCAAGAAAAAAAATTCTCCTAGCGATCGATAATAAATCTGGATACCCTTGAGGAAAACCGTGACTCGTCAAGTAACTCGTCGTCCCACTAAAGTCCAATCCGGCCCTGGGTCCCCTAAGTCTATGGACTCAAACAATAAAAAAAGGTCTTTACCAGTTAAAAAGTCGCAAAAACAGCGTAAACCTAACCTAATCGCCTCTTTTCTCCTTCAGGTTCTTCGCTTCTCTATCCTTGGTGTCGGTTTAGGTGCGATCGCTGGTACGGTTTTAACGGTGGTGGATCCGAGCAAATTACCCCTACACCCAAAACCCACCGCTACTAATTCCCCGACTCCCCAACCCGTCACCCCGAAACCGACCACGTTAGTTTTAAACGAAAATCTCAGCAGCCTCAACCAGAAATTACAGGCTTTAGCGGTCAAATATCCGAAATTACAGGCGGGAGCTTTATTTATTGACCTCGATAACGGTGCTTACGCTAATTTTCGCGGAGATACTATTTTTGCCGCCGCTAGTACGATTAAAATCCCGATTCTGGTGGCCTTTTTTGAGGATGTGGATGCGGGAAAAATTCGTCTCGATGAACCCCTTGTGGCCACTAAGGATGTCATGGCCAGTGGGTCCGGGGATATGCAGTATCTAGGAGCGAATAAAACCTATACTGCCCTAGAAACCGCCACTAAAATGAACGTAATTAGCGATAATACCGCTACTAATATGTTAATTAAGCGCATGGGAGGCAAAAAGGCTCTTAATCAGCGTTTTCAAGCTTGGGGTTTGACCAGTACGGTAATTAATAACCCTTTACCTGATTTGGAAGGAACCAATACCACAAGTCCGAGAGATTTGGTGACAATCTTAGGAAAAGTTAATCAAGGGGAATTACTCAGTTTACGTTCCCGAGATCGTCTATTGAATATTATGCAGGAAACGCGCACTCGCACCCTGCTGCCCCAAGGTATCGAGAAATCCGCCGATATTGCCCATAAAACCGGTGATATTGGCTCGATGTTAGCGGATGCGGGGATTATTGATATGCCCAACGGGAAACGCTATCTAGGAGCAGTGATGGTCAAACGTCCCCACAATGATAGTAACGCTAGGACTCTGATTCAACAAATATCGCGCACGGCCTACCAACACTTTAAATGGTATCAAACTCAACCCCCAGCCAAACCGCAACCGGTCGCCCAATCTTCTCCCTCTCCTAGTCCGGTCGTTATTCCTAGTCCGGGTAATTAGGGTTTGCGGCAAAAAGTTTTTCGTGGGGGTAGGGTGTGGGGTGTGGGGTGTGGGGTGTGGGGTTTTACCCATTTTCAGGTGGTCAATTACCTAATTTTCAGGGAAAAAGTAGCTGAATTTTGCCCCCGATCCCCGCAATGGCTGGCACTTTTTGAGGGAAAAAAAGTCTAAAAGTCTTATCCAACAAGGTTTTTAGATTTATTAAGCAAACCCTAATTAGCCCCTAGGTTAAATTATTGGCTAAAAGACGGGCCAATTGTTCGGCATTTGCCCGGGGGGAAAGACGAGGAAGGATTTTTTCCCCCGTGGCTAGTTTTTGACAGAGGACGGGGATTTCGTACTGATAAGCGTTAAACCAATCCTCTCGACTGGTAATGTCCCTAATTTCTAACTGCCACTCTGGTTGACGGATTTTTTCTAGTTTTTCTAGCAACCCTTCGCAAAGATGACAGTCTGGTTTACTGTATAAAATTAGTTCTATGGTAGTCATAAATATTTATGTTCATTACCTCCACGATTAGTCTCTCATCAACAATTCTACAAACTCCCACACCCACACCGACTTTAAATAATAATTTAGTTAATTCAGGTAGTCAATATCTAGTCTATATCGGTGTGTTTCTTTTGGCAATTACCGTAGTCATGGTTATTGGTATTATCAATCAAAAAATTGAATACGCTCTCATTTTTGCCGCCACTCTCACTGTTATTTTAGTTGCTTTTTTCTGGTTTTTATAAGTCCTTCAACTAAGGGAATTGAGGGCAAATCCCCCTTAATAAAGATTAACGGCTCTCGTTGATTCACCTTCACCAAATTGTTAACTAATTCGAGTTCAGACTTGACAAAAATCTCCCTAGGTCCGAGCGGAAGATTAAGGAATGCATCCTATATTTGCAGAAATACCGACAATTAGCAATTATCAGTGACTCTTAAATTGGTACAAAAATATGAACAATCGCGTGTAAGCATCTCACCGAAAAACTAATGCGCGGTAGGGTTGATTCATGAATCAACCCTACTATGAATCAACCCTAGGGGTTTGGGGGGTTCTACCCCCCAAAAGCTTGGATTGAGTGATAAAACCGAAAGTAACGGCCGATTTTAGGAGAAAGTTTCCCCTTAAAAATCGCAACTTAGTCGATTTACAAAAATGAGATGTACCCCAAGCAAAACGATCGGACTTATAATATAATTGTATTGATTGTGGCTTGTTGCTAGAATCACCCCAAATTGACTCAATGGGTTTATAAACGATGACAACCCTAGATATTGCTAACGATATTGTCTGTCCTCCCACCGATTTATGGAGTGATGAACCACCCTTGGAAAGTGATCTGCATTTACAACAAATTATTTTATTATTATCTTGTCTTGATTGGCTCTGGCAAGATAGAAACGATTACTATGCCTCGGGCAATTTGACTATTTATTATAACGAAAGACAACTGAAACAGCGAGATTTTTGTGGACCAGATTTTTTCGTAGTTTTAGATACGGAGAAACGTCTCAGAAAAAGTTGGGTCGTCTGGGGAGAAGGGGGTAAATATCCCAATGTAATCATCGAAATTCTCTCCGATTCCACCGCTAATGTGGACAGAAAAGCCAAAAAGGAACTATATCAGCATACTTTCCGGACTCCTGAATATTTTTTGTTTGATCCTAATACTTTAGAATGGCAAGGATTCACTTTAATCGAGGGACAATACCAACCGATTACCCCCAATAAAAATGGTTATTTATGGAGTAAGCAACTAGGATTATATTTAGGGATTTTTGCCAATAAATTGCGCTATTTCACCGAATCGGGTGAATTGGTTCCCACCCCTCAAGAGTCAGCCCGACAGGAAAGATTAGCCAAAGAAAGAGAACAACAACGGGCGGAAAAATTAGCCCAAAAGCTGCGAGAATTGGGCATTAATCCCGATGAAATTGCTTAAATATCCAGTTGGGGGTGTTAGGGTTGCCCAACTCACCCCAGCAGTCTAGTTATAAATACTTATAATTTCTCAGGGAATTATAACAATTATTAAATAATGTGTAGTTTTGTATACTGATGTCAGGAACTTAGATACAATATCAAGTGGCGTAAGATATATAGAGATTAGCTAGTGAGTCGGCATCAAGACAGTCAAACTGACCGGAAACGAGAAGAAACACAGTTCACTCCTTACAGTGCAGAAGCGATCGCTCAACAATACCGTTACAAACCTTGGCAATTGTTCGGTCGCGCTTTCGTGATTATTTGGTCTTTAGGATTATTTCTGCTCAGTCTCCTCTGGGACAAATGGACAAAGCAAGAAGAAGCCAATAAATACCGGCGTGCCAGCGAACTTAGGCAAATTCTCACCCGTTTGGGTCCCACCTTCATCAAAGTCGGTCAAGCTCTCTCTACCCGTCCCGACCTCGTTCGCAAAGACTTTTTAGACGAATTAGTTAAACTGCAAGACCAACTTCCCCCCTTCGATAACCACATCGCTTTTGCCATTATCGAGACAGAATTGGGGATGCCTGTAGAAAAAGCCTATCGAGAAATATCCCCCACCCCGGTAGCTGCCGCTAGTTTAGGACAGGTTTACAAAGCTATTCTCCCCACCGGCGAAGAAGTAGCCGTTAAAGTGCAACGGCCCGGGCTGCGGTCGCTTTTAAGCCTTGATTTATACCTAATGCGCTGGGCTGCCCAAAAATTCGGTCGTTTATTACCCCTCAATCTCGGCCACGACCTCACCCTGATTGTCGATGAATTCGGAACCAAACTCTTTGAGGAAATCGACTATCAAAACGAAGGTCGCAACGCTGAAAAATTCGCCACCAACTTCCAAAATAACCCCGAAGTTAAAGTTCCCAGTATCTACTGGCGTTATAGTGGTCGCCGCGTCCTCACCCTGGAATGGATTGATGGCTATAAACTCACCGATACCGAGAAAATCAAAGCTTTAGGATTAGACCCCAATAATATCGTTAAAATCGGCGTAACCTCTGGATTGCAGCAACTCCTCGAACACGGCTTTTTCCACGCTGATCCCCATCCGGGTAATCTTTTCGCCACCTTTGATGGTCGCATGGCCTATATCGATTTTGGCATGATGGATCAGTTAGAGGAGGAAACTAAAGAAACCCTCGCTAGTTGCGTCGTCGATTTAATTAACAAAGACTACGAAAACCTAGCCAGCAACTTTGTCAAACTGGGATTTTTAACCCCAGAAACCGATATAAAACCAATTATTCCCGCCCTAGAACGAGTTTTAGGCAATGCCATCGGTCAAAGGGTCGGTGACTTCAATTTCCGCACCATTACCGATGATTTCTCCGAATTGATGTACGAGTATCCCTTCCGGATTCCCGCCAAATTCGCCCTGATTATTCGTTCCCTCGTCACCCAAGAAGGGGCAGCCCTCACCCTCGATCCTAACTTCAAAATCGTCCAAGTGGCCTATCCCTACGTCGCTAAACGTCTCCTGACCGGGGAATCGCCCCAACTGCGCCGGCGTTTACTGGATGTACTGTTCAAAGACGGTAAATTTCAGTGGCAACGCCTAGAAAACATGATTACAATGGCTCGATCGGAAAGTAACTTCGATTTACTGCCCACAGCGCAATTAGGCATCACTTTTCTTCTCTCGGAAGAAGGTCGTTATCTGCGTCGTCAATTGCTATTAGCTTTGACGGAAGATGACCGTCTCCACACGGCCGAAGTGCAACGTCTCTGGAGTTTAATTCAAGGAGAATTGCAACCGCGGCGACTCTTGGATGTGGCCATGAGCGCTTTTCGGGAATTATCGTCCCAAGGTGTGGCCGCTGTCGTTCCGCGAGAAACCAGTTCGCGTTAGAGTGTTTAAGGTCAACATCGGTTAATCACTTTTTCTATGGATTATTATTTTCTGCCCCAACCGCCCTATTTTCTGGTTGTTGCCGGTTTATTTATCGGTATTACCTGCGGGGCCGCTTTTGAAGCTAGTCTCAAGCAAGTGGTTAACAATTGGTATAAAAATAAGGGTTCGGACGATCAAAATCTTTTAAAATCCAGTTCCTTACAAATTCCTTTTATTGGTATTTGTGTAGGAATCTGTCTTTTCCTTGCCTCGGGATTAGATATATTTATTCTCAATGGTTGGGTTGCCTACGCTATCTCTCTCCCGATGACTATCTTTATCGGTGGTTTGGTTTGGAGTCAGTTAGGGGAATTATTAGGCCAATTACAGCGCGGCGGTTCTAAAGAAATTGACCTCGATTATCGGGGATAATTGGGAGGCAGCAAACATTTAGGACTAAGATCATCGGTGTTAGCAGATAGGAAAGAGCAACTTCCCCACAACTAACACCAAAACCCTAGTTATACCCAATTTACCAGCTATTTTGGCCCGCAATTAGATGCAAAAACCTTTAGCATGGCATTGGCGATCGCTACCCCTGCATCAGCGCACCGGTTCCGAGGTTTTTGCCTGCTTATTCGCCCAAGATGCGATCGCTACCTTACTAGAAAGTCCCTATCCGGGTAATTCCCTCTCCCGTTACTCTCTTTGTGCTGGTTCCCCGCGTCAGCTTTGGACCCCCGCACTAGGGGAAATTTTCCCCTTTTTAAGCAGTTTACTCCCCCAAACTCGATCGGATGTGCTTCCCGATCATCTTCCCTTCCATGGCGGTTGGTTGGGGTGGTTAGGCTACGATTTAGCTTGGGAAATAGAAAAATTACCCGACAGGAAAGCTGATACTCTCCCTTTTCCCATCGCTTATTGGTATGAACCGGATAGTTTTGCCCTTCTCGATCACCAAGCACAAATTCTCTGGTTAGCTGCCACTAAACCCGAAGATTTAGATAAATACGAACAATCTTTAACCACTAACCCCGATTTTGAGTTGATCGATCCTCATCCCTCTCCCTTAATCTTTTATACTTCTCAACTCGACTACGAAAAAGCTGTTAAAAAAGCGTTAGATTATATCAGAAAAGGTGATATTTTTCAAGCAAATTTATCCCTAAGATTTCAAAGCACAACTAGGGCAAAAGGATGGCAAATTTATCGCAGTTTACAACAGATAAACCCTTCTCCTTTTGCTAGTTATTGGCGCACCCCTTGGGGAGAAATGATTAGTTGTTCTCCCGAAAGATTGGTCAAATTAGAAAGAGGAATAGCCAGCACTAGACCGATCGCTGGAACTCGTCCCCGGGGTAAAACCGAGGCACTCGATCGACAATTGGCCGAGGAACTATTAACTAATAAAAAAGAGCGCGCCGAGCATATTATGCTAGTGGATCTAGAACGTAATGATCTGGGTAGAGTTTGTGAATGGGGATCGGTTGATGTGGATGAATTACTGACGATCGAGCGTTATAGTCATGTTATGCACTTGGTCAGTAATGTTCAAGGAAAATTAGATAAAAAGTATCATGCTATTGATTTAATTAAAGCTCTTTTCCCCGGGGGAACAATTACCGGTTGTCCGAAAGTTCGTTGTCTAGAAATTATCGAAGAATTGGAACCAGTGCGACGCAATTTATTCTATGGTTCCTGTGGCTATATTGACAGCAGAGGTCATTTAGATTTGAATATTCTCATCCGTACCCTATTAATGACTAATCAAGGGAATTTAAACACCGTTTGGGGACAGGTGGGAGCGGGAATAGTTGCCGATAGCGATCCCGAAAAAGAATGGTTAGAATCCCTTCATAAAGCTGAGGCACAATTAATCGCTTTACGTTCTTTTTAATTTTTGATTTCAACAAACTCACCTAAGTAGGTAGGCATTAAAAATTATCAGATGCCCCCCTTATTAAGGGGGGACTAAGGGGGGATCGGCACCCCCCTTATCAAGGGGGATCCCCCCGCCTTCGGCTTCCCCCCTTATCAAGGGGGGTAGGGGGGATCGAACCTAAAATCCATGTTTAATTTAATTATAACCAGCTACCTATTGTTGCATCTAAAACCGATCTTTTTACTTTTTACCTTATCTGCTATTTTGTAGGATAGCTTCTGATCTTGAACCCTATTCATGAATCAAATTTCTATCGCTGTTACTTTTTTTCTTAGTTTATTCTTGACCTCGCTTCCCTTTTTACTTTTGGGGGCAGCCGTTTCCAGTTTTTTGCTGGTTTTCGTCAATAAACAGCGATTAGCGGCGATATTTCCCCGTAATCGACTGTTAGGAGCGATCGTCGGCAGTACAATCGGATTAATCTTACCCGTCGGACAATACGGCACGATTCCCGTCGCTAGAAGATTCTTATTAGAGGGAGTACCCCCAGGGGTGGTGTTTAGCTTTCTCACCGCTGCACCTACCCTAAATATCGTCACTCTTTGGCTAACTTGGCAGACTTTCACCTATTCTAGTATTTTCTTCTATCGATCGCTTTCGGTGTGGTTAATGGCAATTTTTATCGGCACTCTCTTTAGTTTCTATCGGGAAAAACCCCGCACCGATAGTGAAATTCCCCTAGAATCGAGTTTAGTTCTTTCTGGTAGTTTTTTACCGGAGGAAGCAGCCAGTCAACCCCTGCAAAGAGTCGGCAGTCTTGTTTATGAGTATAAAACTAGAGATAGGCAAGCTTGGCCAATTTCTGTGCAGTTATTTCTTGATAACTTTATCGATGAAGCGCTGGAATTAGGGGGATTATTAATTATAGGCTGTGCGATCGCTAGTGTCTTTCAGCTATTATTACCTCAGAGTCAATTAATTGCCTGGGGGAATACTCCCGCTACTCAAATTCTCGTGCAGTTGTTCTTTGGTTTCACCCTCGCTGTTAATGCCAGTCTTAGCACTTTTGTCCCCGGTTCTTTAATTACTAATCTGTCCGTCGGTTCCACTCTAGCTTTTTTACTGGTCGCTTCCCTCATTGATATTAAAGCTTTTATCCTCCTCCTATCAGCTTTCCGTCCTAAAATTGTCCTTTATTTCGGAATTTTATGCCTGTTAATGACTTTTTTAGTGGCTCTGATCCTCAGTTTTTATCTAGGTTGAATTCCTTCCGGGTCAAAAAAATTTTCTCTTGACAAAAGTCCCTTGACATGATATTATATTCATAATGGAAAATCCGTGCGCCTACAAGCCCTATTTTCCCAAGCATTTAAACTCTATCTTGATTCTGCTTGCTGGAGTTGCGACAACATAGTTTTATAGTTCTCACTCCACCCACCTACCTAGAGGTTCAATAAGCATCTTTTCGATGAATACTACTCAATATGATAATCAGCATTTCTTGATCTTGAATTTTGTAAATGATGCGATAATCCCCTATTCTAATTCGGTAGGTGTCATCATATCCTTTGAGTTTCTTGACTCCGCTAGGACGAGGTGTATCGGTAAGTAGTCTAATGGCAGTAATTAAGCGTTCGCGTTGTTGTTTGGGTAAGTTGTTTAGTTGTTTTTGAACTGGTTTCGGAATAATAACTCTGTAGTTCACGCTTGAGTTGCCTCATATTCTTCGAGGGTTAGATAGTCTCCTGCTTGATAAGCTGATTCAGAAGCGATTATGTTAGCTTGCTCTTCTTCTGTAATTTCTATTGCAGTATGTCGTTCTTTGATAAAGAGCAAAAAGTCAAGTAATTCAGTCAAAAGGGTGTCAGGTGTCTGCTCGATTTCTTTAATTAGTTGTTCTTTGAGTGTCATAGCTTTATCAGTTATCAGTCATCAGTTATCAGTTATCAGTGAGCAGTAATCAGTTATCAGTGATTAATTCCATCATAGTCCATCATTCAATCATTCCAATCATAGTCGATGATAGGTGGTGGGTTACTGGACTAGGTAATAGGTGTAGGGGTAATTCATGAATTACCCCTACAATCGGCTAGGTTTTTCTGGATTTTGTCAAATTTTCTCTTGACAAAAGCCTCTTGACATGATACTATATTCATAATGGAAAAGCCGTGCGCCTACAAGCCCTATTTTCCCAAGCATTTAAACTCTATCTTGATTCTGCTTGCCGGAGTTGCCAGAATATACTCCTATAATTCTCCATAAGGTTGACCTGGAATAGTCTTCTGATAATATATCCAAAAGTCCCTATAATATCAAATCCGTCGCTTTTTATTGAAGTTATCTAAAGCGGGAAAAATCCCCTTTTATGTAGTCTGTGATACTGTTTTTGGGATTGAGATCGTCTAAGGTCAAAGAAATTGCTTCTAGGGTTCCGATTTAAGCGTGCTTAAATGTCAGGTCCGAGAGGAGCAAGCTAGTCTTAAATGAGCGGATCAAACATTTTTTCCGTCTAAGCTGGCTACACGGCGGGATAAAAGCCCGGGAGACTTTAAGGATAACTGTTTTGAGGCAGTGTCTTTGAAGACTCCTGGGTTATTGTATTTTGAGGTGAAATGATGTCCGAGGAATCTACTTTTCAACCCCCGCATTTAACCGAAGCTCAACAGGCCCTAGAAAAAGAACGCCATTTGCCCCTAACCGGTTGGCAACAGGAAGTTTCCCAGGGGTTAACCTACGGTTTAGAGGCGGCCGATAGTATTCGCGATCGCAGTATTCCCACCTTTTCCAGGGGTGAGTTACCCCACTATGCGGGAATTAACACCTTTATGAAGGCCCCCTATTTGGAAGATGTGCGGAATGTGGGCAATTATGACGTGGCAATCGTCGGTGTTCCCCATGATTCGGGGACAACTTACCGACCCGGAACTCGTTTTGGACCCCAGGGAATTCGGCGGATTTCGGCCCTTTATACGCCCTACAATTTTGAATTAGGGGTAGATCTGCGCGAACAAATTACGCTCTGTGATTTGGGGGATATTTTCACCATTCCTGCTAATAATGAAAAGTCCTTTGATCAAATCTCTAAGGGGGTTGCCCATGTCTTTAGTTCCGGCGCCTTGCCGATTATTTTAGGGGGTGATCATTCCATTGGTTTTCCGACAGTGCGGGGTATTTGTCGGCATTTAGGGGATAAAAAAGTCGGTATTATTCACTTTGATCGCCATGTGGATACCCAGGAAACGGATTTAGATGAACGGATGCACACTTGCCCCTGGTTTCATGCCACCAATATGAAAAATGCTCCTGCTAAAAATCTCGTCCAATTAGGGATTGGTGGTTGGCAAGTTCCCCGTCAAGGTGTTAAAGTTTGCCGCGAGCGGGCCACTAATATTTTGACCGTCACCGACATTGTAGAACGAGGCATTGATGCGGCCGCCGAATTTGCCTTAGAACGAGCTTTAGATGGTACGGATTGCGTTTGGATTAGTTTCGATATTGATTGCATTGATGCCGGTTTTGTCCCCGGTACAGGTTGGCCGGAACCGGGCGGGTTATTACCCCGTGAAGCCTTAGCTTTATTGGGTAAAATTATCCAAAAAGCTCCCATTTGTGGTATGGAAGTGGTGGAAGTTTCCCCTCCCTACGATATTAGTGATATGACCTCTTTGATGGCTACCCGTGTTATTTGTGATGCCATGGCCCATCTGGTTATTTCAGGTCAATTACCCCGTAAAGAAAAGCCCTATTATATTCATTCTGATGCCAATATGGAGGTTGATGAACCTTGGATTTAAGGACAAAAGCAGCAATAATTAGAGAGGTAACACATTCGCGAAGAAACACCGATGGCCAAAGGATTTGGAACTCCTATTAACAAAAGGTTAGGTTACGTTTTAACTCTAGTATCTGATCCTAAAATTTATGCTGCTGCTGAAAATGCTTTGCCCTATCTTGATCAAGATGAATCAGATGAACCTTTTGCTGGTATTACTAATGACTTGTCAATGGCGCGTGTCTGGAAAAGTCGCAAACAAGCAGAAAAAAGTGTTCAGAATTATCTTGGATTTTTAATGGATTGGATGACTAATGAAAATTTAGACAGATTAACTATTTTAATTTGTTCTTTAAACGCTAACAACAAAGGAGAGTTAACGACCGAAATTGCCCAAAAAATGCAGCTAGAGAGAGTAGAAAAGGAGTAGCCACTTCAGCATATTATGCACGAAACTGATATGACCAAGGCGTTAATTATGACAGTTCGAGATTGGTATGATAGTCAACCTGAAAAGCTCAAAATTGAAAAAATTCATCTCATGGTTGGTGAATTTACCTGTGTCGAACCGGTCAGTTTACAATTTGCCTTTGAAGTTCAAACTGCCAATACTTTTCTGGCTGGCGTGGAATTAGCGATTAAAAATATTCCCCTAATTGCTTATTGTCATTGCTGCCAAAAGGATTATAAACCCCAAATTGGCCAGCAATATTCCTGCCCAACTTGTCGATCGCCGATGGAGGATATTCGTTCAGGTCGAGAGTTAAAAATTGACCACATTGAATATTCTTTAGATTCTTAAACAAAGTTGGGCGATCGCTTCTACAAGTTCGATGATCAATTATTCATTCTCAACTAAAATGCACCAAACTTTTGACGCAGCCCTAGAAATTAATCTACTTCATGCCAATCAAGCAGGAGCCGATCACAACCGGGAACATTTTGACGAGTGGGGCATTACCTGTTTAAACCTGATGAGTAGTCCAGGTGCGGGTAAAACTGTGTTATTGGAAAAAACCCTCGCAGCCTTAAAAGATCAATTAAAAATGGCTGTTATTGAAGGTGATATGACTACAGAACTAGATGCAGAGCGCCTGAGACAATATGGAGTTCCCGTGATTGCCATTAATACTGGTCGCTCCTGTCACTTAGATTCCAAAATGGTAGCCGGGGGAATTCATCGTTTCAAAGAAGATTATAACCCCAAAGAGTTTGATTTATTGTTGGTGGAAAATGTGGGAAATTTAGTTTGTCCCGCCGAATTTGAGGTAGGGGAACACGCTAAAGTTGCTCTATTAAGTATTACTGAAGGAGAAGATAAACCCCTTAAATATCCAATTATGTTTCAAGAAGCGGATTGTCTGATTATTACCAAATTAGATCTGGCTCCTTATTTAGAGATTGATTTAAAACGTTTAGAGGCAAATGTTCGTTCTATGAATCCCGATGTAAAGATTATTGCTCTTTCTGCTCAAACAGGAGAAGGTTTAGAAGACTGGTTAAATTGGCTAAAAAGCCAAGTCAATAGACCGAGTTTTTTGAATTGTTAATCAGTAACAGTTTTTGAGATTTATTTCTGTTTTACTAGCTGTCATCTCTAAAGGCTATTACCTATGAAACGGCGCAATTTTTTCTCCTTACTTCTCGTTTTTTTTAGTAGCTTACTGCTGACCATTAGTTGTAATCAAGCTCCTCAGCAAACCCCCAATGCAAGTAGTTCTCTGAGTAATACTGCCCCCATTGTCATTGGTTATAGTAATTGGGCCGGTTGGTGGCCCTGGGCGATCGCTGAAGAGGAGGGATTATTTGCTAAAAATGGGGCTAATGTTCAAATGAAATGGTTTGATGGTTATCTTGAATCCTTGCAAGCTTTAGCTGCCGGACAATTAGATGGAAATAGCCAAACTCTCAACGATACAATCGCTTTTGCGGGAGATGCAGTGAATGGTCAGGTTGCTGTTTTAGTTAATGATAACTCGTCAGGAAATGACAAAGTTATTGTCACAGAAGAGATTAAAACGATTCAAGATTTAAAAGGCAAAAAAGTTGCTGTTGAAGAAGGCGTTGTTGGTGACTTTCTCCTCAGTTTAGCCCTAGAAAAAGAGGGAATGAGTCGTAAAGATGTGCAAATTGTCCCCATGGAAACAGGGGCTGCCGCCGCCGCTTTTGCATCGGGAAAAGTCGATGCAGTGGCCGCTTTTCCACCCTTTTGGTCAACGGCCCTTAAACGAAAAGGTTCTAAAGAATTAATTAGTTCTAAAGCTTTTCCAGGTGCTATTCCTGATTTGTTAGTTGTCAGTGCCAAATTAATAAAAGAAAAACCAGAACAGGTTCAGGCTCTTGTCAAAACCTGGTTTGATGTTCGAGAGTTTATGGCTAAAAATCCCCAAAAAGCCGATGAGATTATGGCCAAGCGTGCGGGCATTAGCACAGAAGAATTGGCCTTATATAAAGAGGGAACGAAGTTTTTCACCTTAGAAGAAAACCTAGAAGCCTTTAGTCCGGGGAAAACCATGAAAAATATGCCCTTTGCCGCTCAAAAAATGGCTGATTTTATGAGGGAAGTTGGCTTTATTAAAAAAGTCCCCGATCTAACAACCATTTTAGATGCCCAATTTGTCAAGGCGTTGGCAAATCAAGACAAAAAATCCTAATTAGTCCCTTAATCATTGACTTCAAGAATTGTTTGATAACTGGGTGATATTGGCTATCAAAATTATTCTTTTCTTTGGCAAATCCCATGACCACAACACATAAAACGCTTCCTCAAAGCACTTTTTGGCGGATTACCGAGGATATTCCCGAATCCCTCAAATGGACTTTAATGGTTTCCTCTATTATTGTCCCGCTTATTTTCTGGTTACTAATCTCTAGTTTTGCGGGCATTGAATCCGTATTTTTGCCTTCTCCTTTAGCCGTTATTCAGGCCTTAGGAAAATTAGCAGAACAGGGCTTTTTAATTCAAGATACTATTACCAGTTTTTTACGAGTAGTTGGGGGCTTTTTTTTAGGAGGATTGTTTGCTATTCCCCTAGGGATTTTAATGGGAACTTTTCCGAGTATTCGTAGTTTAATGGAACCGATCATTGGCGTTGTACGTTATATGCCCGCTCCTGCTTTTATTCCTCTATTGGTTATTTATTTGGGTATTGGAGAAACGTCAAAAATTATGCTGATTTTTATCGGGACAATTTTCTTTAATACCCTGATGATTATGGATGCAGTTAAGTTCATTCCCCGTGAATTTATCGAAGTAACTTATACCCTTGGAGGAACGCGAAAACAGGTTTTATTTAAAGTGATTACTCCCTATATTATTCCTAATATTATTGATACTTTTCGGGTTAATATGGCAGCCGCCTGGAATTTGGTAGTAGTGGCGGAATTAGTGGCGGCGGATAATGGATTAGGCAAACGCATTTTATTAGCCCAGAAATTTCTGAGAACCGATGAAATTTTTGCCTGTTTAATTGTCCTGGGAATTATTGGCTTTGCCCTAGATTTAAGTTTTCGTTTGTTTTTGCATTGGACTTGTAAATGGTCAATTACTCGTTAACTTAAAAACTCAATAACAGAGTTTATTCTGTCACCAGTAAAGTTATTTTAATGATAAGAGAAGAACCTTAATGCACTTAGAAATTACTCAAATCAATAAAATTTTCACCACTAAACGAGGTGCTGTGGTCGCTCTGAAAGATATTAATTTACACGTTGAAAGTGCTGAATTTGTCTGTGCGGTCGGGGCCTCTGGTTCGGGAAAATCGACTTTGTTGCGAATGATTGCGGGTTTAGAATTGCCCACTTCCGGCAAAATTACCGTTGATGGTGTTGAAGTGACAGGGCCAGGAGCCGATCGCGGCATGGTTTTTCAAAATTATACACTCTATCCCTGGATGACGATCCAAAAAAATGTTGAATTTGGCTTAAAACTACAGGGATTATCGACAAAAGAATGCTGGGAAGTGGCCTGTTATTATCTGGATATTGTCGGTTTAATCCAATTCGCTAATGCTTACCCCAGAGAACTATCGGGTGGGATGAAACAACGGGTTGCGATCGCCCGCTCTCTTGCCTGTCATCCCAAAGTCTTATTAATGGACGAACCCTTTGCAGCTTTAGATGTACAAACCAAAGAAAGAATGCACGAATATTTAATTGAAATTTGGCAAAAAATCAGGTGTAGTATTTTAATGATTACCCATGATGTGGATGAAGCGGTTTTTTTGGCTCAACGTATTTATGTTTTGAGTGCTAGGCCCGGGACTATACAACGGGAATTAACAATTAATTTACCCGTAGATCGTAATTATAAAATTAAACGACAAGCTCAGTTTTATGACTATACGGATCAAATTTACGGCCTGCTACGGGGTGAGAAATGCTAGAAAAAACTAGGGATGATCAAGAGTAGTCCCGGGTTGAAAACGAGTTAGAGCAGCAAAAATCATCCTTTAGAGATACTTTCGGTTATCTAGCATCGCCAAACAGCGATCGCTCGTTGCTGCCGCAAACCCTAGATAAGTGATAGAACAGTTGTTCAACCATTAAGATTTTGTGATAATCCCGGGTAAGTGTGATCTAAAGTACAGCTTTTTTTGGGAAAGTTTCCCCGGGGGTGCTGCCTTGGGGCGCAAATATGATAGAATGCTGGTAGATTGATACAAAACTTTACTTCAAGGTGAATCTATGCCGTTTACGATCGAATCAGCGCGGAGCATTTTCCCCAACACGCTATCAGCGGATGTGGTTCCTGCCACGATTGCGCGTTTCAATCAGCTGAATACCGAAGATCAACTAGCCTTGATTTGGTTTGCCTACCTAGAAATGGGCAAAACCATCACCGTTGCCGCCCCCGGCGCTGCTAGTATGGTGTTTGCCGAAAAAACCATGAATGAAATTCGGCAGATGTCACCCCTGCAACAGTCGCAGGTGATGTGCGACTTAGCGAACCATGCTGACACCCCGATTTGTCGTACCTACGGCACTTGGTCTGCTAACATCAAACTGGGATTCTGGTATCAATTAGGACAATGGATGGAAGATGGCAATGTTGCCCCAATTCCCAAGGGTTATGAACTATCTGCTAATGCCAGCGCCGTTTTAGACGGGATTAAAAAATTAGAGTCGGGACAACAAATCACCGTTCTGCGGAATTGTGTGGTCGATATGGGCTACGATCCCAAGAAACTGGGCGATTATAACCGTATTTCCGAACCCGTGGTTCCTCCCCAAAATATTGCCGAACGGACCAAAGTTAGCATTGAAGGCGTTACCAATGCCACCGTCCTCAACTATATGGACAACCTCAACGCTAACGACTTTGATGTATTAATTGAATTATTCACCCCTGACGGCGCTCTGCAACCACCTTTCCAACGTCCCGTCGTCGGTAAAGAGGCAGTATATCGCTTTTTCCGGGAAGAATGCCAAAATTTGAAATTAATCCCCGAACGCGGTGTAGTAGAACCCGCCGATGACGGTTTTACTCAGATTAAAGTGACGGGAAAAGTACAAACTCCTTGGTTTGGTGCAGGTGTGGGTATGAATATGGCATGGCGCTTCCTCCTAACTCCTGATAATAAAATTTTCTTCGTAGCGATCGATTTATTAGCTTCTCCGAAAGAATTATTAAACTTTGCCCGTGGCTAAATAGCTACTGAGAGAAATCATTAAAAATTCTGATGAAACTTATTAGAGTTCCTTGTCAAGTGAACTCTTTTTTTTATACAATTAAAAGGCTGACTTAAAAAAATTGGTAAATACACCGGTTTCTTCTCCGATCTAGGTAAGAATAACTAAACAATTATTCTTACAGATGTGGGCGAAAAGAGTCGAGGTAGTTCAAAAATCCAAAATTATCATCCCTAAAACTAAAATCATGCCTATGAGTGAAATAATTTGGTCAGATACGGAACAAGAAATTGCTCAAACTGCTTTCCAAAAAGCCTATCAGCGAGAAACTAGCACTTTAATAGAACATATTAAAGAACAGTCTGGTCAGATCACGGTTTTAGATGATATCTGGCAAATGCACGATTATCTAAGCGCCCGACGACATCAGATTGATGGTAAATATGACTATCGCTATACTTCCCTAATTTTTGTCTTTGCTCAACTGTTAAAGGAAGGATGGTTAAAGCTAGAGGATCTCAACGGTTTGGAAAAAGATAAACTAGCAAAAATCGCTGCCCTGTCGCGAATGTAAATTAATGATTAGCATTAAGCTATCAGCTTTCTGCTCCTAGTTGGGTGACTAAAAAATTCATCTCTAGATAATCCACACCGTCTTAAGTTTTTCCTAAGCGGCAACCAATTCCGCTAGAATGAGTCAATCATCCCGATCGCTTTTCGCTTGTTTTGCACCTTTGGTTTATGTTCAAAAATCTTTTACTTCCCCTAGGAATATCTATCTTTCTCGGTGTTTGTCAGTCTTTGTCAGCCGCCGAATCAGCTATCATCAAATACCACATCTTCCAAGGGTCCGTATCGGTATCAGAATTAAAGCAATTGAGCGAAACAGGCGAATTAGCTCCCGCTTTGGCGGCACAATTAAAGATGGCTAACCAAAAACCCGAAGAATTCCGCAAAATCCTTAATCGTCGGGTAGCGGTGGATGCCGTCTTTCTTTCCAAATTTCTTAATAGTTTTTTTGGCGAAAGTTTGCTAGATTATGCCGCCGAAATTGTCCACACCCCCAATCGAGCCGCTAGTCGGCAAGCTTTACGCGGTTCCTTAGTCACTTCTGCCCTCAACGATAACGAGATTCAAGTCATCGAAGTCCTTGCCAATTATCCCACCAGCGAGGTTCATGTGGATGGCAATCGTCTGCTGGATTTAATCAACCAAATTGAATCAGTATTGAAAAAAATGCCCCGTTTACCTTTCTGATACCAAATCCGCCTTTCAGGTTTTCTTGAATTGCGCTGTAAATTGAATAAATTAGGATAATCTAGCAATAATAATGACCACTTCTTTGTCTCAAAGGAAAACAGTTAGCGGCAAACCTTTTTTAAAGTGGGCGGGAGGCAAAACTCAACTGGTTCCTAATATTCTATCTTTGATTAATTCCCATATTTCTCAGGATTGTCAGTTTAACTACATTGAACCTTTTGTCGGAGGTGGGGCAGTTTTATTCTCAGTATTAAATAATCCCTATCCTGTTCAAAAATTTATTATTAATGACATCAATCCTGATTTAATCATGGCTTATAATGTTATTAAAGATAATGTCAAAGAATTAATAGTCAAGCTTAAAAAAATCCAGCAGGATTTTTATGAACTTAAAAATCTAGAGGAACAACAAAAGTTTTTTTTAGATAAAAGAATAGAATTTAATTCTCGTGGCTGTGATGAAGATGTAGAAAAAACAGTTTTGTTATTATTTCTCAATAAAACTTGTTTTAATGGACTTTATAGAGTCAATAGCAAAGGACTTTTTAATGTCCCTTTTGGAAAATATGTCAAACCATTGATCTGCAATGAAGAAAACTTATTAGCTGTCAACCATCATTTACAAAAAGTAACGATCCTACAAGGAGATTTTGTCCAAACCCTAAATTATGCCAATAACAAGACTTTATTTTATTTTGATCCTCCCTATAAACCGATTAAAAAAACATCAGCTTTTACCTCTTATACTAAAGAAGATTTTAACGATGAGGAGCAAATAAGATTAAAAGAATTTATCGATCGAGTCGATCGGGCAGGTTATAAATTTATTTTAAGTAATTCCGACGTTAAAAACTTTGACTCTGACAATAATTTTTTTGATGATTTATATAAAGATTATAATATTCAAAGGGTAAAAGCCCGACGAAATATTAATTCCCAGGGCAATAATAGGGGAGAAATCTGGGAATTACTGATCAATAATTGACAAAAATTAAGCCTAACAGAAAATACGACATGAATAAAAATATTTCTTCAACAGATCGAGGGTGGCAAGCTGTATTCGATAGATATAACTTGCACGATCATGATTTTTGTAATCATCCTTATTTTATTAAGGCTGAACAGATTAAAGCATCCACAAAACATTTTGAAACTACAGGGGAAAGAGAAGTAAGAATTTTATGTAAACAAGATACAAGAGAAAGCCGCCCAGAAGTTTTTAAAAAGCTAGGATTGTTTATTTTACCAGTCAAGAATGGAGAGTATGTGATATTAAAGGGCGAGGGTTATGTTGATATTCCTATCATAGAAACACCCATACAAAATTATCAAACTTTATTAGATTTTCAATTAGAAACTTCCTTGATAGGTGATTCAGAAATGCAACATCTGGACTTCGCTTACGCATCGAGTCTAATTCGTCACTTTATCAAAGATAATAGCCTAGTATTAACCATTCGTGGTAGAAAATATACCCCTGAATTTACACTAAAAATTAATGATCATGTTCTTAAAATTAAAGGTGTACAAACAGAGGTGGATGCAGGATATGAAGGCAAGAACCAAATTGTCCTGATTGAAGCCAAAAACTTAAGTATAGACAATGTAATTATCAGACAGTTGTATTATCCATCTAGACAATGGCAACTGCATACTAAAAAGAAAATTGTTACACTATTTTTTGCTAAGAAATCAAATATATATTATTTATGGAAATTCGAGTTTGAAAATCCAGACAATTATAATAGTATTAAGCTGGTGGACTCAGCGAGATTTGAAATCATAAGCTAAATTTATCGTAGTTCTCATATCAGTTAGACACAATTAACTGATTGTTGATTAAGCGTATCAAAATCTAGAATGTCTCTCATGAGAACACTAGAATAAACCGACCATTTTGATCTGCAAAAAACGCCTTGTTTACCCTTCTGAGTATGAATTTTATCTGCAATCATCCCTCGATCGAGCATTGTTTAAAACAACAATTAATTAATATTTTTCCAGAAAACAACCATAAATTAACTTTCTATCGTTGCCCAAAAACTGATAGTGTCCTCTATCGTTCACCTCTGTTTTATTATTTTACGCCCGCTCAATGTCAAACCATATTTAACCATTTAATCGCCCTTTTTCCACAAATTCAGCTTAGGGAAGGATGGCTAGAATTATTATTAGATCAGCAATTTTTGTCCTTTTGGTTACTGAAACTAAACGATTTAATCGATAAGTTTTTCTCCGATCAGCTTCCTCTCCATCCCAGAGGAGAATTTTTCTTTTTATTTCAATACACTCACGCTCGTTATTCTGGTTTGTTACAACTGCTCAATCGGGAAAAAATTAGATTAACCGAGTCTGAACCGTTATCGTGGCATCATCCCGCCGAAATAGCCTTAATCCTGCAAATTTTAACCGTTTGCGATTGTTGGGAAGGCCAGAAACTTTATCCCCTAACCGCGAATTTTTGCGAAGCGATGCTCAATTTTGAGCGTAACTGTCGCATTATCGGAGAATCCGCCCCAATTCAGCGATCGAGATTAATCCTGATTAGCGTCAGTCAAAAACTACTTAACCGTCTTCTCCGTCAAAAATGGCAACTGCTGCCAATGACGGAACTATAAAAATATCAACTTTTATGAATTTAGTGGACAAAACCATCAGCCTATGATAGATTTTAATTAGTGTGAGGAGCGAACCAGAATAGAGAGCCGAGACGAAACATGGACAGTCGCCGGCTCTCTTTCTGTTGTTTAGGAATTATTTTCTTCTTGGCGATATTTAATAAAAGTGGGCAAATCAACCCGAAAAGAGGAATATTTCGGGGAAGGAGAGATGATAGGTGCGGGCCAATCCCTGTCTTTCTTCTTTAAGGATTCTACTGGCTCAATTGTCTCTAATTCCGCTAAAAACTCATCGATGGGAGCCACTTCATCGCTTTCTTGGTTTTCTGTCTGAGACCAAGGCTCGATCGCAGCTGCCTTGGCAACAATGGCTAAATCTGGGGAAAAATTGCGATCGCTACCGCGCTGGAAATACTGGGCCAAGGCCGCTTTATACTGGAGGGTGTAGCGTTGCTGACGTTGGAGACGGGTGCGTAATTCCTGCAATTGCTGGTCATAGTTGCAGAGTTTTTGGCTTTTTTCCTGATAACTTTCCTGAATTAAGGCACATTCTCGCTCTAAACGGGCTAATTGTTGGCGTGTGCGGGTCAATTCTGCGGTCAAATTGGCAATAATCATCGGTTGCCGTTGTTCTGCTTGACGATACTGTTCGATTTCTCCTAAAGCTCGCTGTAATTGTTGCTTTTCGTATTGCAGTTCCTCGTTTTGCTGCTGGATTAGGGTATCGCAACTTTGCCAGCGACGATGTTGCTCGGCTAACTGCGATCGCAGTTCCCCGAGAGCTTGCTCCCGTCGCCAGATCTCCGCTTGTAATTCTTGATTTTGTTGACGTAAATGAGAGGATAGAGCTGCCCAATCTGTCTCATCTGTTGATTGACTCTCATGCTCGACAATTTCAGCAGTAATGACAGTATCCGCATGGGTGAGATGATCGAGGTACAGGTCGGAATTATCGTTCATAAAAGCCAAAGGATGAGGAAACCTAGAAGTTTAGAGACGTTAAAAGCCTTCTATCGTTCCAAAAAAAAATGGGAACCGCATTGTTAGAGACTGCCGCGCGGTTCCACTGCCGATCCTTGAGAGGAGAACACTATAAATAACTATAAGCTTATTAGGAATTGTTGTCAATACTTAATGAGAAATTTTTTCAATAAGTTGGGGAGAGAGGGGAATCGACTAATTCCTAGATAGCTATAGTGCGGGGTATCTGGCCTGGATCCAGGGAAGAATTAGCCACAGCAAAATTGACACAAGCAGCGGTCGAGCGGGTTAGCGGCTCGATGTGCTTCAATAATCCTATAGTTTTTATTTTCCTTGTCGTATCATGCCACGTCCCCCGAAGAAAACCCCTAGCACCCCTGAACCTCCCGAAGAGCCAATTAAAACCACTCCTCCCCTACAACCTCTACAAATTATTAAAAAGGGTTCTAGGGCTGCAGTACCCCCCAAACCTCCAGAAACTCCTCCAGAAATCATCGAGGAAAAACCAGCCGAGGAAACGGTAAAATCAGTCAGTAGCGAGATAAAATCTCCTCTCCGTCCCCGTTTCGATTCGGCTCCTCCATTCCGAAAACCAATTCCCAAAGCAGAAATTCCCGTCATCGAAAAAGCGACGGGAGCTAATGGCGAAGTATTTAATCTGACCGATTCTGTCCTGATTACCGAACCTTTCGGTACTCGTATTGCCGCTATTATCGATAGTTTTTATGCCGATGCTCAAGGCGAAATCTGGGCCCGACTCAAACCAGTGGAAGTTAATCCCGATTGTCGCTGGGAACTGGCCTGTATTCGCTCTCAGGGTTTGGTAAAGGCCGAGTAAGACAGTTATCAGTTATCAGTTATCAGTTATCAGTTATCAGTTATCAGATTTGAGTTTTAAGTGTGCAGTATTAACAAGTAATTTAGATAATATCTCTTGCATAGTTGATTTTTGAGGGTTCAAAAACGTCAAAAATAAGGATTAAATTGCATAAAATATGTAAATAGACCACTTAATTGATTTTTATTCATTCTTAATTCTCCTGACGACCGACTACTGGCTACTGACTTCTAACCCTAACAACAATTTTTGATTTTTACAAGAAGTCTGATGATTTGGTATTCTCAAAAGGTTTACTGGCTATGGTATGATTAAGGGGGGTTTGTCAGACTCTGATATTTTTCATGATAAGTAGCTGGTTATAATTAATAAATTAAAAATGGATTTTAGGTTCGATCCCCCCTGCCCCCCTTGATAAGGGGGGTGCCGATCCCCCCTGCCCCCCTTGATAAGGGGGGTGCCGATAGGCGGGGGGATCCCCCTTGATAAGGGGGGCATCTGATAATTTTTAACGCCTACCCACTTAATCTGTTTTTATATGATATCATGTTGAGCAAAATTAACTCTCTAGATTTGGGTTTAAATTATGATAACTACACTTATCGAACGAGAAGCAGAACCAATTTTAATTAGTGACTTAACCTGGAGAGAATTTAAAGCTGTTGAACAGCTAATCGATCGCCCAGGGTTAAAGTTATCTTTTTTAGATGGAGTTTTGGAGATTAGAAAAATGCCAGGGAAAAAACACGAAACTATCAAAAAACGTATTGCTTCCTTAGTAGAAATTTATTTAGAATTTTTGGGATTAGATTTTACTCCTACTGGTTCTGTCACCTTAGAAAATGAATTTGAAAAGGTTAAAAGAGAAGGTGATGAATCTTATGAATTGGGAGCAAATAGAAAACATCCTGATTTAGTTATTGAGGTGGTTGTTAGTAGTGGAGGAATTAATAAACTAGAAGCATACAAACGGTTACAAATTCCTGAAGTTTGGTTTTGGATGAATGATGAGTTATTGTTTTATAGTTTAGGAAATGAGGGATATAAAGCTGTTAGTAAATCGCAACTTTTACCGAGTTTAGATGTAGGTTTATTGATGCGTTGTATTGGTATAGAAAATCATGCTCAAGCACTGCGAGAATTTAGAGCAGGGATAAAAATTATTGAATCAACATAACCAGCAATTCTCATTTTAAGGTTTCATGACATTAAAACCCTTGCACCCAGAGGGGTTAATAATTCTTAACGAATCTCTAGATCGCTGAAACAACGCAAAATCGTTTCAAAATGAGGACTGTGGGAGAGAGCATATAGTGGATATCGTTTGAACAGGGACCTGCAATATTAAACCAGCGAGTCATAGAATTTTGGTAATAGATGAACTCTTTAAGTTTAGACATTTTTTATGCTCTTGATACATTATTAAAACCACCAGCTAATGAGAGTTGGTTAATTCGGCAATTAATTGTTCAGGAGTGATAATTCGTGGCGTGATAATGGGGAAATCTTGAGGATTACGGGTAATAATTGCATCCAATTTATTAACTACCGCAGTAGAGTATTGAATAGAATCTTCAAAATCCTGAAAATTGGTTGTGAAAGCCATTATAATTGCAGCCTGATTTACTGTAGCAATTTGACAAAAAGTAAGTATTTCTTGCAAAAACTCAATAGTTAAATCTCGACCTTTTTGTTTACGAATAAGATAATAAAGGTCACTAATAGTTGATGCTGAAATGTAGCCTTCTATTTGTCCCTGTTCAACAAATGCCAAAACTGTCTCGCTATTAGTAAAGTAAGGCTGTCTTTCCAGGGCAATATCTATAATGATGTTGGTATCAAGCAAGACTTTCACAGGTTATGTTTCTCCTTTAAATATTCCCATTTAGCTTGCTCTGGATCAAAATCAGGAGGTGCAGGTTGGGTTTTCTCAAACCAGTTTTGCAAAACCTTGATTTTAGTTGGTCTTTTTGGTGTTTCTGGTGCTGGTTCAGTGGTTGGGGTTGTGGTATGATCAAGGGTATCTGTGGCTGCCCAAACTACAATTTCCACGTTTCCGGGGGGTAAATTCAGGGGTTCGGTAATCAGCAAGTTACCAGATTGATCAATTTTTCCTTTGAGTTTGTACGCTTGCATGATGTTTTTTATGATACTCTGTTTTTATATCATATCATAGTCAACAAAATTCACGCTCTAAATTTGGGTTTAAATTATGATAACTACACTCATTGAACGAGAAGCAGAACCAATTTTAATTAGTGACTTAACCTGGAGAGAATTTAAAGCTGTTGAACAGCTAATTGATCGCCCAGGGTTAAGGTTATCTTTTTTAGATGGAGTTTTGGAGATTAGAAAAATGCCAGGGAAAAAACACGAAACTATCAAAGAACGTATTGGTGCTTTACTAGAAATTTATTTAGAATTTTTGGGATTAGATTTTACTCCTACTGGTTCTGTCACCTTAGAAAATGAATTTGAAAAGGTTAAAAGAGAAGGTGATAAATCCTATGAGTTGGGAGCCAATAGAAAACATTCTGATTTAGTGATTGAGGTGGTTGTTAGTAGTGGAGGAATTAATAAACTGGAAGCATACAAACGGTTACAAATCCCTGAAGTTTGGTTTTGGATGAATGATGAATTATTGTTTTATAGTTTAGGAAATGAGGGATATAAAGCTGTTAGTAAATCGCAACTTTTACCGAGTTTAGATGTAGGTTTATTGATGCGTTGTATTAATACAGAAAATCATGCTCAAGCACTGCGAGAATTTAGAGCAGGGATAAAAATTATTGAATCAACATAACAATAGAAAATGGTGATTTTTTCTGCCTATCTAAAGATTATGGGTTAACTTAAAAGTTGCAGAATGCCAAGAATTAAATTCTCAATATTCCAGCAAAAGGGAACAAGTTTTTAACCGTTTCATCGCCTCCGTATTATTAGAAGAAAGACGAGCAGGTAATATTCCTGCTTAGGAAGGAATTAGGATTGTAAGAGAAAGAATTTAATAGCGATATTAATCATTTAAAAGACAGTATTTTTGGGAAAATGCTCTCATTTCATCAACTCAATAACCAATCTAGATGATTCTGTAAACATTGCTTGAGGTCGTAGCGTTGCTTGATAGTTTCCCTAGCATTTAAACGCAGATTTTGCCAACCCTGGGGATAATCTAACACTTCATCGACGCGATCGGCTATTTGTTGAGGAGAAAAGAAATCCACTAATAAACCATTTTCCCCATCGGTAATTAATTCTCGCACGGGGGGAGTATCGGAACCAATCACCACGCAACCCATGGCCATAGCCTCTAACATTGACCAAGACAGCACAAAAGGACGGGTAAGATAGATATGGGCCGCTGATGCCTGTAAAACCTGTTTATATTGACCGTAGGGCAGAGAACCGGTAAAATGCACCCGGGATAAATCCAAAGAAAGGCTTTCTAACATCAATTGTTTATAGGTTTTGCCGTCCGGTAGAGTTTTCCCATAAGCGACCCGATCCTCCCCGACAATCACCACATGACAGTTAGGCCGACGGGCTAAAATTAGGGAAACAGCCGTCATAAATTGGGGAAAACCGCGATAGGGTTCCATTCCCCGGGTTGCATAGGTGACAATCTCCTTAACACCCGATAAATCTAAACCTATCTCTGGAATCACTAACTGCACATCGGGACGGGGACAGAAATAGTCCGTATCGATGCCATCGTGCAAAACCGTCAGTTTCGAGTGAAATTCGCTGGGAAATTGTTGTTTTTGCCAGATAGTCGGCGATAAACCTCGATCGCAACTGACCAGATCGATCAGGATCGTCGCATTTTTAATTCTAATCCGGGCTTCGGCATCAGCATTAAGGGGATCCGCCGGATCAAAATCAGCATCGGAACCATGGGCATGATAAAACCATTCAAAATAGGCTAAAAACTTAGTTTTCGGGAAAATATCCTTGATAAATAGACCCGGCCCCCAGCCAGAATGTGCATAGACAATATCGGGATAAAATCCTTGATTTTTCAGTTGTTGGCAAACACCATAAACCGCTTGACCTTGTAAAACCGCACTTTCGAGGGGACGGACATAATGATGGGTTTGGGGAGAAACAGCGCGACTTTCCTTGTAAATAAATTTTTTTACCCCCGCTATCTCTCCCTCTTGCCGGGTAGTGCCGAAAATAACTTGATTTCGGGGGTCTTGAGCCAAAACCGTGCTTAAATGGCGAAATTGGGCGGGAAAGTTGGAATGAAGGAATAAAAATTTCATCGCGGGTAAAGGTTTAGAAAAAGCGATCGCTAACCGTACATTGTCCCTGAAAACGGAGCAGATGATCGCATAATACCAAAGCCATCATCGCTTCTACCATAGGGACCGCTCGGGGTAAAACGCAAGGATCGTGTCTTCCTTTGGCTGCCAGGGTGGTTTCTTCCCCGGTGCGCGTCACGGTTTTTTGTTCTTTACCGATAGTTGCGGTGGGTTTAAAAGCGATGCGGATAATAATATTTTCACCGTTACTGATTCCCCCTTGGATACCCCCCGAACGATTGCTCGTGGTGCGAATTTCCCCGTTATCATCGATAAAATACTCGTCATTGTGTTCGCTGCCGGTTAAGAAGGTTCCCGCGAATCCCGATCCGATTTCAAATCCCTTGCTCGCGGGTAAGGACATCATCCCCTTAGCTAAATCGGCTTCTAGCTTATCAAAAACGGGTTCTCCTAGACCTTTCGGCACATTTCTGGCTACACATTCCACCACACCGCCGATCGAGTCCTTATTCAGGCGAATTTGGTCGATCAGGGCGATCATTTGGGCGGCCGTTTCCCCGTTGGGACAACGCACTATATTACTTTCCACCTCGTCGAGGGTGACGGTGTTGGGGTCGATGATTGCCTCAATATCTTTAATTCGCTTCACATAGCCGATAATCTCGACATTATAGATAGATTTAATGATTTTTTTGGCGATCGCTGCTGCGGCCACCCGGCCGATGGTTTCTCGGGCCGAAGATCTGCCTCCTCCTTTCCAGTTGCGAATGCCGTATTTTGCCTCGTAGGTGGCATCCGCGTGGGAAGGTCGGAATTTCTCGGCCATTTCGTTGTAATCTTGCGAGCGAGCATCCTGATTCCGCACTAGAATAGCGATCGGTGTACCGAGGGTTTTGCCGTCAAAAACGCCCGAAATTATCTCACAAATGTCATTTTCCCGACGCGGGGTCACGATTCTGCTTTGTCCCGGTTTGCGACGGTCTAAATCGATTTGAATCTCCTCTTCAGAAATTTCTAAGCGCGGGGGACAACCATCGATAACCACTCCTACCCCACCCCCGTGAGATTCTCCAAAAGTGGAAACCCGAAATAGTCGTCCGAAAGTGTTACCCATAATCTCAATGTCTATTAAGCCTCAAGCTTTTATTGTACCTGAGCGGTTATCAGTTATCAGTGATCAGATGTGAGTTTTTAGTGGACAGTCTTAAGTAGAAAATTGCCGTTTTCTTGTCACTGATGCCATTTTTCAAAAGTAATCGCAGAGATGGTTAATTTCCCTTACCCCCACAACCAAAGGGAGAGGGGAGTAAAATGCCGGCTCTCTTATTCTTTGTGTGATAAGTTTAACTTATATAAGACCGATCAATCTTTGTGTCCTTTGTGTCTTTGTGGTTCGTTCCATTTGCTCGCCAGCAGAACTGTATTTTAGAATACATTTTACCCACCAAACCCAAGAGAGTAAAATGCCTGCTACGAATAAAGGAAAATACTATGATTACTGTTTACTGATCACTGTTCACTGATAACTGAAAGGTCTCCTGTCTTCAGGTTAAGCTCCCAAAAAAAGGCTATTCTTTACCTTATATAGCCTGGCGAAAATTTGATGACTTCTTTGTTAGTTCACACATACCCTTCTCTTGTCAAGGGTATTTTAATTAAACGTTACAAACGCTTTTTTGCCGACATACAACTGGACAACGGAGAATTAATTACGGCCCATTGCGCTAATACCGGACCGATGACCGATGTATGCGTAGAAGGTCAACCGGTTTATCTTTCTCGCAGTGATAACCCGAAGCGAAAATTAGCTTACACCTGGGAGATGATTCAACTGGGGGAGACTTGGGTGGGAGTTAATACCAATCTTCCTAATCAGGTGGTGAAAAATGCCCTGTTGCAAGGGGTTTTTCCCGATTTGGTCAAAAATGACACCGAGGTGCGATCGGAAGTGGCCTACGGTCAAAATAATGGCAGTAGAATTGATTTTCTTTTGACCCATGGGGATAATTCCCTCACCTATATCGAGGTTAAAAATACCACTTGGAATCAGGGAGAAACGGCACTTTTTCCCGATACTGTCACCACGCGAGGACAGAAGCATTTACAGGAATTAATGGCTTTATTGCCGGCAGCGGAGGCGATTATGTTCTACTTTATTAATCGGGGTGATTGTGACCGGTTTGCTCCGGGGGATAGTAAAGATGCTAAATACGGGCAGTTATTACGTCAAGCAGTGGCTAAAGGAGTCAAGGTTTTACCCTGTCGCTTCCAAGTGACACCCACGGGAATTTATTATTTAGGTTTAGCAGAATTGCAACTGTGAAACCAGTGGTTTAGATGGGCCAGCTTTTGACAAAATCCCCCAGACCGCAACTGACCTTGAAAAGCTTAGAGACACAGTTACCTGTGCCTCTAATGGCGATTTTGTCGATACATATTTGAGGTAATTTGTCAAGGTTTTTGATAACTAATTCCGTGGCGCATTTTCTCTAATTTCTGTTGCACCTGAGCATCGAGAGAATGGAATAAAAAACGCCCTTTGGGACTTTGAGAAGAACTCTGGGATTTTCTCAGACGACGACCGGTTAAATCCACCTCGATTTCCAGACGTTGAGCGGAAATCCAGTGGGCCCCATAACCCATAACGGTCATTTTTTGGGCATTATCAGAGGTAGCGACGATAATCCGTCCGATAGCTGGGGCGCGATCGTGCCAAAAATCGGCGCAGGTTTTCTCGATATAGGTGTCGGCGGTTTGAGCGTGAGCGGTAAAATAAACCGATAAATGGTTAGTGTAGCGTTCTTGGCTGCCGGGGGTATCTTGAAGGTAGGAATCGAAGACGATTTGGGTTTGATAACCCTGATGGTGGGTGTAACCGATTAGGGTTTCAATTAACTTGTCTCGCGCCGGTTCGAGACCGTGGCGATCGCTGATTTTTTTCAGGGACGGCCAAGCGCCGATGACGTTGTAGCCGTCAACCAGCAGAAGGGAACGATCAGAAGAATTAACCATGGCTTTGAGAGTAATTGGTGTAGCATTAAGGGCAGTTCTAAAAAACAGCATCCTAATGATATTAACAAAAAATTTAAGATTCAACCGCCGCACTTGCCAATAATCTCGCTTTTAATTCTAGGGGATTTCCCCGATCCGTTACCTTACCCCCCTCTAACAAAAATGCCCCATCGCTGTAATCCAATTCCTCCAGGCGATGCGTCACCCAAAGGGCTGTAATACCTCGGTTTTTGACCAATTTCTGCACTTGAGAGACTAATTCTATTTGGGTATCCCCATCCAAAAGGGCGGTGGGTTCATCAAAGAGCAAAACCTCGCAATGACGAGCTAAAGCCCCCGCAATGGCGATTCTTTGCTTTTGTCCGCCACTGAGAGCATAGATCGGTCGTTTTTCCATTTCTAATAAATTCACCGCCCCTAGGGATTCCCGCACCCGGGCCCGAATTGCCGGCGTGGATAAACCCTCGGATACCAATCCAAAAGCCACATCTGCCCCCACTGTTGGCATAACTAACTGATGGTCGGGATTTTGGAAAACAAAACCGAGGGGGTTAGGTATCTCTATTTCACCGCGACTAGGTTTTAATAATCCCGCTAAGAGCCGCAGCAGGGTTGATTTACCGCTGCCATTTGTCCCCAACAACATCCAAAATTCTCCTCTGGGAACTTGCAAAGAGCAGCCATTTAATACTGATTTCCCATTCGGCCAGCTAAACCAGAGATCTTTTACTTTTATAGTCATGAATTATCAGCCTTTTCAGTGATCAGTGATCAGTTATCAGTTATCAGTTATCAGTTATCAGTTTTGAGTTTTGAGCCGAAAGTGTTATGTAGGCGGTTGCCGTTTTTTGTCACTGATTACTGGTTACTGCTCACTGATAACTGATTAAAGAACTATTCTGTGGCTAAAGCGACAAACCCCGGCGCTCTACCAGTGGAGGCAGCCCCGGATTTTTGTGACACAATCACCGCACTGATCTGATCGCTCAAAACCGCCACCTTTTTATCGGTTTGTTTTTCGCAGGTTAATTCTAATAATTCTGGATTCGGCGATCGCATAGCGTTAATAATTGTTTGATACAAAGCGTCTGCCGCCGCTTCTTCCTTGCGCTGCACGGAAATGGGGATGGGCGAGAGTTTCAGGGTAATATCGATCGAATACATAGTTTAGCGTTCCCTTCCAAAAAACAAGTCAAAAACCATTGTATAACAGGGCTTGGGTGTTGGGGTTTTAGGGTGTTGGGGTTTTAGTTGAAATTCCCCTATCTCCCCATAGTTGCCCATCACCCACCGCCGATAACCTTAGGGTCATAAGGGACTTGCGTAGGAGAGGCAGCTCACCTGTTAACATTTCATGTAACATCATCTCCAACTCAAACAAATCGCTATAACTTCCTGCATCTTCCCCTAAAATTACCTCTGGAGCTGCATAGCTTTCAGTAAAAGCTTGAACACTGCGACTATTCTTTCTCAATCCTTGCCTTGCTGCCCCAAAATCGATTAAAACCAGCCGTTTTTCATCGGTAATTAAGACATTATCTGGTTTTAAATCTAAATGATAAATATCTTGCTTCTCATCATGCACTGCTTCCCAAGCACTGACTAAATCATTCATTACCGACTCAATATCTTTCTCATTTAATCTCTTTTCTGGTTGTTTATCGTAAAATATCTCTTAAAGTTTGTCCCTTCACCAATTCCATCACCAAATAAACGGTTATCTGGCAAGGGTTTTAAGAATTGTTAATTGATCTGTTTTTGCCAACAACTCATCTAACTCAGCTACCTCATCAGCGCAGGGCAAAGATGCTGCATTTCTCATCACTAAATCATCTAAACGGGTTGGCTCTACCAGGGCTAATTGACAACTTGCCAGCGCTTTTAATTCATCCACACTCAAACCAATCAAATAATCTTGATCGAGGCCTAATAGATTGGCAAATCGAGAATAGGTGTTCCAGTCTAATAAAACCCCAACTCGTTCCCGTTGCTCATTTGTTAAGTATTCTACCGGCTTGGACAGATCAGAAACACCCAGAAGACAATGTCATCCTATTTTAGTAATTAACTCCAGATAATGCTATCGATCGCCGATCAGGTTATCTTATTTTTGTTTTCCTAATTGTTAGGTTTTCTAAAAAGTTGAAAAAGTACGGGCGAAGCATTCGGATAGAAAATCTCTGGTTTCAGCGATAGGTTATTGTCCGAATGCTTCGCCCCTACAGGACGCAATTGCCGATCAGGTTATCTTATTTTTGTTTTCCTAATTGTTGGGCTTTATAAAAAGTTTCTAAACTGTGACTATCCCCGACAAAACGCCAGTGCCAGGGTTCATAATTAATACCCTGGGGATTATTTTCGGGGAAAGATAACTCGAAACTATACTGGGCAGCGTTATTTTGCAACCAACGAAAAGCGGCAGTATTAGCAAAACTGCTACTTAAATTCGTTGCGGGAGTGCTACCATCACCAATATCGATCGCATAACCGGTATGATGTTCGCTGTAACCCGGAGGTGCGCTCACTTCTGCTCGTTTGCGGGTTTGCTGATTGCGTTGTTTTTTAACTTCAAAAAAGAGCTTTTCTTGGGTTGCTTTCGATCGAAATGCGGAAATCGGCATTAAAATCACCCCCGACCTTCTCGCGTCACTCTGCATCTGGATAAAAGCCTTGGCTGCCGGTTTCCTTAAACGCATAGTACCATCCCCAGTAATGGGGGCTAATTCCGTCTCTGGGGCCTCTTGATAGGGTAAATGACCTAGAATGTTCTCAATCGGGCTAGGAGTGGCTTTAATGGGGGGGGATGGGTTAATAACCGGTTTTTTTACGGAAGCAGGGGGACGATTCAAGACTGCTATGGCAATTAGGCCGGTTCCCACCAGAGCGAGTAAACCGCTTGCGATCGCTATTAGACCCTGGGGATTAGTAGTTTTTCTGTACTGGTTGTCCCGCAAAGCTTCGGGAATATCATCGATCGGTTTCACGGTTTACTTACCCTCCTGCACCATAATTACATTATTCCCCGGCCACTCCATCTTGACGAGCAGCCTGTTGAACGGCGGCGGCCACAGCCGTAACTACACGACCATCAAAAACCGAGGGAATAATATTCTCTCGATCAAGATTAGCAGGAGTGATCAAAGAAGCGATCGCTTTGGCCGCTTCCAGATACATATTATCGGTGATTGCCCTAGCGCGACAGTCCAAGGCCCCGCGAAATAATCCGGGGAAAGCGAGAACATTATTAATCTGATTGGGATAATCGCTGCGTCCGGTAGCCACCACGGCCACCAAATCATTGATTAATTCCGGTTGAATTTCGGGAATGGGATTAGCCATGGCAAAGACGATCGCATCTTTAGCCATTCCCTTAACCATTTCGGGAGTCAATACCCCCGGTGCGCTCACCCCCAGGAAGACATCAGCGCCTTTGAGAGCATCCCCTAGCTTACCAGTGGCAGCCACGGCCCAAGCTTGTTTTTCTGGGGTTAAATCGTCCCGGTTTTGGGAGAGGATGCCATGGGAATCACAGAGGATTATATTTGTGGCTCCTGCGGTTTTAAAGAGAGTAGCGATGGCGATTCCCGCCGCACCCGCACCATTAATGACGATTTTGACTGTATCAAGCGATTTTTTGACAAATTTGAGGGCATTAATCAGGGCAGCCAGGGAAACGATCGCTGTACCGTGTTGATCATCGTGGAAAACGGGAATATTTAATTCCGCTCGCAGACGTTTCTCGATTTCAAAACAGCGTGGAGCGCCGATATCCTCTAGGTTAATACCCCCAAAAACCGGAGCGATTCTTTTGACGGTTGCGATGATTTCTTCGGGGTCTTGGGTGGCTAAACAGATGGGAAAAGCATCAATTCCGGCGAATTCCTTGAATAACATCGCTTTCCCTTCCATTACCGGCAGGGCAGCCTCTGGCCCGAGATTTCCTAATCCTAATACCGCGCTACCATCGGTCACTACAGCGACGGTGTTGCCCTTGATGGTCAATGAGTACACCAGTTCGGGTTGGTGAGCGATAGCGGTGCAGATGCGACCAACTCCGGGGGTGTAGGCCATGGCCAGGTCATCTTGGGAGGTGAGGGGAATACGACTCTCAATGGAGATTTTACCCCGACGATGGATATCGAAGGTGCGATCGGAAACTTTGAGCAGTTTAACATCTGGTAGAGCTTTAACCGCAGCGATAATCTGTTCCGCTTGGTCGGTACTAGCGGCATCAACCATAATCTCGCGGGTGCTAATCTTTAAATTGCGTTCGATCAGAGAAATTTGCCCTAAATTCCCCCCCACATCGGCGATCGCATTGAGGACAGAAGCGAAGGTTCCCGCTTGATTGGGGATTTCTATCTTGAGACTTAGACTATAGCTAGGATTGGGCGTTAAATGAACCATGCTGAAGGCTTCCAATACTGATAAATATTGATTATCTTCTATCTGTGAGGGACTTTGGTATCTAATCGTGCAGTTTCTTTAGCTATTAGGGTCTCTCTGGGCCTAACACCAGGGGAGCGGGGTGTGGGGTGTGGGGTGTGGGGAGATGGCAAATTAGGTTAGACTTTATCTTAATGAGAAAGACTGTAAATATGACTAGAGAATTATATCCGGCGATCGATCCCTATTGTACTGGTTACTTAAAAGTATCGGCTCTCCACACAATCTATTATGAAGAAGTGGGCAATCCCCAGGGTAAACCGGTAGTATTTCTCCATGGCGGGCCTGGAGGTGGTATTGAGGGGATTTATCGTCAGTATTTCGATCCACAGAAATGGAGAATTGTCCTTTTTGATCAACGGGGTTGCGGGAAAAGTACCCCCCACGCTGAGTTAAGAGAAAATAACACTTGGCTGTTAGTGGCAGATATCGAAAAACTACGAGAATTATTAAAAATTGATCGCTGGGTAGTTTTTGGCGGTAGTTGGGGAAGTACCCTATCTTTAGCCTACAGTCAAACCCATCCCGAACGCTGTTTAGGCTTAATTTTGCGCGGGATTTTTCTACTGCGAGAAAAAGAATTAAAATGGTTTTATCAAGAGGGAACCAGTTATATTTTTCCCGATATTTGGCAGAATTATTTAGCACCTATTCCCCCGGAAGAAAGGGGTGATTTGCTGGCCGCTTATTATCGGCGACTGACTAGCGATAACCCCCAAATCCGTCTAGAAGCTGCCAAAGCTTGGTCAATTTGGGAGGGAAGTACCAGCAAATTAATTCCCGCGGACAATTTAATCGAGAGATTCGGTCAGGATAATTTTGCCGAAGCTTTTGCACGCATTGAATGCCATTATTTTGTCAATAAGGGTTTTTTAGAGACGGATAACCAACTGATCGAAAATGTTGATAAAATCCGCCATATTCCCGCGGTTATCGTGCAAGGACGTTATGATATTGTTTGTCCGATGATTTCTGCTTGGGAATTACATCAAGCTTGGCCGGAAGCGGAATTTATCATTGTTCCCGATGCGGGACATTCGATGACAGAAGTGGGAATTCGTAGTGCTTTAATTGAGGCTACCGATAAATTTGTTAACTTATAAATCACCTAATTATCGTGATGATTTTGCCAAATTTGTTCGTAGGCTTTTTCCATATCTAGGGTAAATTTTTTCCCATTCCAGAGGGGAGATATATGACGAGATTGACGTAATTGATAACGAATTTCTTCCCTTAAATTTTGATCTAATCCTAACTTAATTCCCCACTGCACATATTCCTCATCACTCCAAGCTATACCCTGACTAATGCCGGCATTTTTCATAAAAGTATAGCTATTACGGGCTGCAAATTGTTCACCAACCCTAGTGACTAAAGGAATCCCCATCCAGAGGGTTTCTAGGGTTGTGGTAGCACCACTATAGGGATAGGTATCGAGAACTATATCAGCAATTCCTAGATTAGCGCGATGGGTTTCCTCATTGAAATCATTGGGCAAAAATCTTAATCTATCTTGACTAATTCCCAATTCGTCGGCACTTTTGAGAAATAATTCTCGAATGGTTTCTTTGTCGGCAAAACCTTTGATTAAAAGATAGCTATTAGGAACCTGTTGAAGAATCTGCAATTGCAGACAAATCATGTTTAAAGTGCGTTTTAATCCCGATTGCACGGTCAGATAAATAATAGCATCATCGGGAATATTTAAATCAGTTCTTCTCCTAGTGGGAACACCCACTTCAAAACCATCCACGGATAAATAAGAGTTAGGAAGTCGGATAATTTTTTCTGAATAAATTTCTTGAGCATTTTCGGGTAAAACGTAGTTATCGGCAATAAAATAATCAATAGCAGGGATTCCCGACGCATCTAATCCTAACCAGGTTACTTGTATCGGTGCTGGTTTTAAAGCCATTACTAGATAAGTTGTATTATTGGTTAAGCTATCAATATCCACTAAAATATCTAAGTTATCTTGACGAATTTGTGCAGTTATTTGTTCAATTTTTGCGGGCAAGTTATAGCTATAATCTGAGTTATTTATAAACCATTTTTCAGTAATTTCGTCCGCTGCTTGGTTGACAAAATAGGTGTAAATTTCAAATTTATCTCGATTATGATAGTGAAATAACCAGCGACTTAACCAACCCACAGAATGACGACGGAGAGTATGGGCAATATAACCAATTTTTATTTTTCTTGCTGGAGATTTTGGAGAAGAAACAGGAGCTATATAGTTATAGCGGTTTCTCACATCTGCTTGGAAAATTTCCGCTAGTTTACTTTGTAAATAGCGATTAATTTTGGGATTATCTTGATAGTAGGGAAGACAGCTAGTAACTCCCAAAATAGAGTCGATAATAAAGGGACGTGCATTAAATTGTTTGGCCTTAATTTGTCCCTCGATTAGTTGTATTAATTCATCGATAAATTTAGGTAAATTTCCCCAGTCTCCCTTAGCTTGTAAAATACCAATTACTAGAGAAATTCCCAAGAGCTTTTCAGTAGTTGTTTGGCAACTTTTATAAAAATTATCGGCAATTTCTAGAGATTTTTTATAGTCAACAGTGGTGGTTTTATAAAGATTAAACAAACTATTTTGTAGGTATAAATCCTCCGGTAGAAAGCGCAAACAAAGTTCTACTAAATTAATGGCAAATACACTTTGCTTTTGTTGATAAGCATAATTGACAATTGCTGAGATAACTTTGGCTGCAATTATTTCTGGATTATTGATATGTAAGGCTGCTAATTCTAAAAAGTGGATGGTATCAGTACAGGGGTAGATTAAAACTTTTTCCGTCACTCCCAGCAGTAAATCAACATTAATTGCTGCTGTAGCTGTATTTTCTAACAGTTCAAATACACACCAATCATTGAACTTTTCCATCGCAAAAATTTGGAATTGGATTTCTAATTCCATCAGATGCAGGAGATTGTTTAAAAAACTAGGATTAAGATTTTGTAGCTGCAATCGAATTAGATAACTTGTCTCTAATCTTTGGGAATTTTCTTGTCTGGTTGCCTCTGCATCTAAGATTTGAGTTAAAGTTTCTATCCACCCCGATAATTCTGATTCGGCTGCTTGACTCAACACCAGTAACCAAGTAGCTTGCGCGTCTTCTTCTCTATCTTGTAAAAGATAGGCTAATCCTAGATAAAAATAATCCTCAATTACTGGAGAATTGTTTTCAATTAATTGTTCATAAAACTGCAATACCAGTTGATAATTATTGTCGTTTAAGTGTGTTTGTATGTCTTGATGCCATTGCATAGTTTTTATCCGCTAAGATTGACAATAAATATTCCACATTTGCCGATAAGCATTTTCTAAATCTCTGGTAAATTGTTTGGCATTCCAGAGGGGAGATGTATGACGAGACTTTCGGAGTTTCCAACGGACTTCCTCTCTTAAATTTTTATCCAATCCTAACTTAATTCCCCACTGCACATATTCTTCATCACTCCAAGCTATACCCTCAGTTATTCCCGCATTCATCATTAAAGTATAACCGTTGCGTGATGACCATTGTTGCCCCACTTTAACCACGAGAGGAATTCCCATCCAGAGGGTTTCTAAGGTGGTTGTACCACCATTAAAGGGATAGGTGTCCAAAACCACATCAGCGATGGCTAAATTTGCCCTGTAGGTTTCCGTCTGATAGAGAGGAAGCATCTTAATTCGATTAGTTTCTACTCCAACTTCTGCGGCAATTTGACAGAATAAATCCAGGAGGGAATTATCATCAGCAACTCCTTGAATCAGGAAATAACTATTAGGTACCGATTTGAGTATTTGCATTTGTAAGCGAATCATCGCTGGATTACGCTTAATTGCTGTTTGAGAACTTAGGTAAATAACCGCATCGTTATTAATACCTAAATCTTCTCTTCGCAGGGTAGGAACGGCTATTTCAAAACCATCCACAGCGACAAAAGTATTAGGCAAACGCCAGATTTTTTCCTGATAATATTCTTGGGCATTTTCTGGCAATACATAAGGATCCGCTAAAAGATAATCTACTGCGGGTAAACCAGAACCATCAAAACCTAACCAGTTAACTTGAATAGGGGCAGGTTTTAAGGCAATAACTTGGGCAACGATTGCCCCAGTACCACTATCTAAGTCCACAAGAATATCGATGTTATCTTCTTTAATTTTGCGATAGGTTGTTAAGGAATCAGCAGTAGCATGATAGATTTTATCTGCGGGATTAGAAAACCATTGTTTAGTTATTTCATCCACAGGTTGACTCACCATATAAAGGTGAATATCAAACTGTTCACGATTGTGATAATTAATAGTCCAACGACTCAATAAACCGACGGGATGATGTTTTAAGGTTTGGGCAATGTAACCAATTTTAAGTTTTTTATTGGCATTATCTTCTCTAGGTTTATCAAAACTTTCCTCTTGAAAACCCAGCATTTCTTTGTAGGTTTCTTGAAAAAAACTGCCAATCTGACTTAAAAGCGGTCGATTCTCTTTCGGGTTATCTTCATAGTAAGAAATCGGATTCATAACTGTTAGTAAAGCTCCCCGAACTAAGGGATGTATATCTTGGGGCTTTTTTTCTATAAATTCTTTAATTAAGTGTTTATACTCTTGACAAATACTAGGAATGTCATTCCATTTTGAGGCTCGTAAAGAACCACTAAAGAGGAGCGATTGACTAAACATTTTTAAATCAATCGTTTGACTTTTCTCTTTCAACTTATTGACTAAATTGATGGCTTTTTCATAGTCAGGTAAAGAGATATAAAACCAAAATAAATTAACTTCTAAGTACAAACTTTCTGGATAAAGGGGAAGAAAAGCTTCCGCTAAGTCAACGGAATAAATAGCTTGATATTTCTCAAAAGCAAAGCGTCCAGCAACAGTGATGACGTAATTAAGTAATTCTGGAGAATTGCCAAGATAGGGTAAACTTAACCGAACTAATTCTATGGTATATTCATGAGCGTAAGGTATGACGGCAATTACTACCCGTTCCAATAATTGAGAGTTAACTGAACCCTGAGTAATTAATTCTAGTATTTGCCATTCTTGCAGTTGTTGAGAATCAAATCTATTTAATTTAATTTCAATGAGGGTTAAATGCAGTAAATTATCGAGATAACTGGGATTAATTTCCTGTAGATGTTTACGAATTAACCAACTGGTTTCTAGATTTTCTAACTCTAATTGTCGGTTAGCTTCGGTAGTTAAAATATTGCTTAATTCTAGCATCCATGAATCAGTTTCCTGTTCATCTCCTTGAGTGAAAACAAATAACCAAGTAGCTTGTGCTTGTTCTTCTTTTGCCTGCAAAAGATAGGATAATCCTAAATACCAATAATGACTAATTTCTGTGGTTTCTTTTTCTATCAGTTCTTCGTAAAACTGACTAACAATATCGTATTGATTGTTTTCTAAAGCGGTTTTAACTTCATTTTGCCAAGACATGATTTAATTCTCCCTGATTAACTTTCACAATAGATTTGCCACATTTGACGATAGGCATTTTCCACATTTTTAGTAAACTGACGTGCATTCCAAATCGGTGAATTTTGTCTAGATTCGTCTAATTTAGCGATAACTTTGCGTCTCAACTGTTCATCCTTACCTAACTTAATTCCCCAATCGATATACTCCTCATCACTCCAAGCAATACCCTCACTAATTCCCGCATTAACCATTAAAGTATAACTATTTCTCGATGACCATTGTTGACCAACTTTTGTAACCAAAGGTATCCCCATCCACAGCACATCTAAAGTCGTCATTCCTCCCGTAAAAGGATAGGTATCTAAAACCACATCAGCTATTCTTAAATTTGCTCGATAAATTCCTGTGGGATAGAGGGGTAAGATTTTTAATCTCTCATAATTAATTCCTTCTTCCTCGGCAATTTTGAAAAATAATTTTTCCACTGATTTAGCATCACTTAACCCTTGAATACTCAAATAACTATTAGGAACTGCCTTTAAAACTTGTAGCTGAAGTCGAATAGTTTCAGGGTTACGTTTAACCCCCGTTTGTACGGTTAAGTAATTAATTGCATCCTCTGGAATCCCTAAATCATCCCTGCGGAGAGAGGGGGAAGCAACCTCGACACCATCCACACAAATATAGGAATTAGGTAAGCGCCAAATTTTTTCTCGGTAGTATTCCTGTGCATCTGCTGGTAAAACATAATTATCAGCAAGATAGTAATCAATTGCGGGAATTCCTGACGCATCAAAACCTAACCAAGTCACTTGTATTGGTGCGGGTTTTAGTGCCATGACTTGACAAGTTGCGTTATTAGTGATGCTGTCTAAATCTACCAAAATATCAATGTTATCTTGACTAATTTTTTCAGCAATCAGTCGAGGTTTAATTGCTAAATTATAGCAGGCATTCACCTGATTTTTAAAAAAAATTTCAGTGATAATGTCTTCTTTTTGAGATACTAGGTATAAAGAGACATGAAATTCATTATAGTCATGATACTTCATTAACCATCTAGCGATTAATCCGATAGAATGATTATATAAAGTATGGGCAATATAGCCAATTTTTAGAACTTTTTTGCTGTCTTTAATAGTCGATTTTTGAAGATAATTACAGTTAGAATTATTGCGAACATATTCCTGAAAAAGTTGACCAATACAATTACTAATATAACGGTTTTTTCTTGGGTTATCTTCTAGGTAAACTAGAGGGGATAAAATTGTTATGTATGGTTTATCCAATAATCTTGGACATTCTTGATTAGCGATACTTTTTTGCAAGGATTCTGCATATTCTTCAATATCTGCCTTAATATCGACCCAATTACCACTAAATAATTTGACATAAAGAGCAATAAAATCAGCTACAGCTTGAGAAGGCAACCCTTGACAACTTGTTTTTAATTGATTAGCTACTTGGATAGCAGCGGCAAAATCTCGATTATCAAAATAACATTGATAAAGTTCAGCTAACAGATAAATTTGCTCTGGTTCTACTGCTAAACAAGTATTAATAATATCAATAGCCAATGGTTTATTGTTTCTGGCTAGAGAAGGGACTTTAGCTTCTACTACTTTGATGAAAGTTTGTCGCTGACAGTGAGATTGAAATATTGCTTCCAAGTAAGGGACGGTTTCTGGTATCTGAGAATCGAGAAATTTTTCTAAAACTTCTACTAATAAACCTAAATCGAGACTCTGGAAATTATTTGTTTTTAACACATCGACAAATAACCAAGCTTTTAACTGCTCTTTATCGAAATAATTCAAATCAATTGCTAATAAAATAAACCGCAGCAAATTATCAATATTATCGGGACTAATCTCGC
Source organism: Microcystis sp. 49638_E5 (assembly GCF_021300285.1). Lineage (NCBI taxonomy): Bacteria > Bacillati > Cyanobacteriota > Cyanophyceae > Chroococcales > Microcystaceae > Microcystis > Microcystis sp. 49638_E5. Next base: position 55,200 of record NZ_JAJTDH010000019.1, read on the forward strand.
GAATATGTCCTCGAATTAACCAACTGGTTTCTAAATTGCCTAACTCTAACTGTCTTCGCGCTTCCCCATCCAAAATATTGACTAAATCTACTGTCCACAGCATCACCTCCTGTTCATCCCCTTGACTGAGGACGAATAACCATGTAGTTTGTGCTTCTTCTTCCCTAGCTTCTAAAAGATAGGCTAATCCTAAATACCAATAATGACTAATTTCTAGGGGGTCTCTTTCTATCAGTTCTTCGTAAAATTGGCTAACCTGCCAGAAATCCCCTTGGATAATTGCCGGTTCAACTTGGGAATGCCAAGACATAAGTATTTATCGTTAAGTGTCTCTACTAGCATACTCAAATAGAGGCAAAATTTTTCTATATAAGTAAAATTTATCAGTCGCTCAGGGGTTGGGTTTTGGGGTGGTCACTGCGTGCGCGTTGCGGGGGGGTGTTGGGGTTTTAGTTGAAATTCCCCCACTACCCCACTTCCCATTCCCCCACTTCCCACTCTGCACCCAGTTTCAACGCGTCCCAGCTTACCATCAATCTCAGCCAAGAGTCAGTCCCGATGAAAAAGTTTTCACCACCAGAGACGAAAGAGGTTTCCTTCCCTATACCCCACACCCTACACCCTACACCCTCTTTCAAGTCAGTTTTTTGAAAGATTTTCTAAATAAACCAATAAATCGGCCATAGCTTGAGTATCGGGCTTAAATTTGGGCATTGGCGGTGTTTTACCGCTAATTACCTGTTCAATCAGACTAATTCTCGATTTGCGACGGGAAACGTCCTCTAAACTCGGTCCGACGATGCCATCAGCAAACTGACCGTGACAAGCAGCACAGTTAATCTGAAAGATTTCGTAACCACGACTGACATTGCCTTGTCGGGATAACACCTCTTTAATGTAGGGATCCGACATCTTAGCCAGATGAAAGGTGATTAAAAAGGCACTAATCAGGAACAAAACCACGATTATAACCATTAAGAATCGATAAAGTCCGAATTTTGGTTTAAATAACTGACTATTCACGCAAGCTGCCGAAGGAAAGATGAGTTTCTCTTTACATTTTGCAACTTTTTGCCCCAAAATTCCACCGCCGCTGCTAGAGATAGGCAAATGGAGAATAATATAAGACAAAAGTGTATCTTTTTCTAACCCTCTAGCAATGAACCTATTAACCAGACTGGAAGATTGGCCCTATATTATCTTACCTATCATCATCGTCCTCAGTTTCCTGCTGTTGGGATGGCTCGTAGAAAAGCGCGTTGTCAGTCAACTTTTATCGATTGCCAGAGAAAAAAACCTGCGTTTCTCGGAAGGGGTTTTACGTTCCCTTCGCGGATTAAGCATACTTTGGTTCGGACTTTTGGGTTTAAATATTGCCCTCTCCCTTCCCAATCTTCCCCTCTTTCCCTACCTGATTCTCCTGAGCCAAAAATTGCTGCTAGTGGCTTTTTTAGCTTCGGCTACTTGGGCTATTGCTCAATTATCCGTGGAAATATTACGATTTTATACCACGGGAGATGATGGCATTTCTTCCCTAACTTCCCTATTTGAATTTCTCGCCAAAGTTCTGATTTTTAGCTGCGGTTTTTTGCTTATTTTAAGCTCGATTGGCATTTCGATAACTCCGATGCTTACTGCCTTTGGTATTGGGGGTGTTTCCCTCGGTTTAGCTCTCCAAAATACCCTAGCTAATTTAATGTCAGGGATTAATATTATCACTTCTAAAAAAGTTAGACCGGGAGATTATATTGAACTGAGAACGGGAGAAGCTGGTTATGTGCGAGATGTGGATTTAAGATGCACAGTAATCGAAGAAATTACCAATAATCTTTTGGTTATTCCCAATGCTCAGATCATTTCTTCTAGTTTCCGTAACTATAGTTTACCAGATCACTCCCTCCTCATCCCCGTGGAAGTGGGCATTAGTTACGATAGTGACTTAGAAAAAGTCGAAAAAGTTACCCTAGAAGTCATGCAGGAAATCGCCCAGTTATTGCAACCTCACCTCGGTGACTATCAACCTTTGATCCGTTATGGTAAATTCGATTACTATAGTATCCTGCTGACGGTTTATCTCAAGGTGGTAGAAGAAGAATTTTTTCAACACCTCACCATTAAACACGAATTTATTAAACTCCTACACCGACGCTATCAGCAAGAAGGAATTAAACTTCCCTATCCGATTTTTTTTCCCTATCCCCCCACTAATCCCCCTAGTTAACCTCAATTCCCTATGGCAACCAACAATTTAAAGCGCGGGCAGCTCACAACTGATAATTCTCCTCAAAAAACTTACGAGTCATCGGTTGGGCAACTTCAAGACCGTGGCCTTCTCCTAATAATTCTAGGGGTTTTCCTTCCACTTGAATCCAGACTTTGGCATTGGGATCCTCGGCAGTAGTAGTATAGATGATTTGTGCCAAACGACCGATTAACATATCAGGACCATCATCATTGCCAAACTCGCGCGAGAGATTAATCTTAATTCCCGTTTTATCTACTTTTAAATCAAGTAATTTAGTCCCGGGGGGAATAGTAGTCATATCCTGAGGATTACTTGGACCGGCTAATAGAGTTTGTAATACTGCTGTTAACTCTCCCTCGCGGCCATCGGCTTTTTGAACGGTAATTTCTTGGCTGACTAATTGATTCCCCGTATCAGTCACTTTTAACCAATAAACCTGTCGAGTTTCCCTAACAGGAATAGCTGCAGGAGTCGCTGTCGGACTTGTCTTCACTGGACCCGGAGAAACTGGTTCAACAATTGGCGATTGACTTATCGGCACCTGACTGGGAGATTCAATCGGGTTTTCGCTGGTTTTCTGGGAGGAAGATAGGTGATGGACGGCAAACCAGGCAGTGGCCCCACCAGCAGTAAATAAAGCGAGGCCGATACCAATTATCCAAGGCAAAGAGATTTTATCACTAGAGCGAGAACTAGGCATAATTCAGTTATCAGTTATCAGTTATCAGTTATCAGTCGAACGCTTTTATTCTCCCCCCGCAACGCGCACGAAGTGGTCTCCCCACTTCCCCACTTCATAATTCATAATTCATAATTCATAATTCCCACTTCCGATCTCCTGTTTTCTGACCGTTAAATTTAATTGGGGTTCCCCGATCGAGGCTTGATGCTGCCAAAGGCGGCTATACTCAGCTTATCATCGTCGATCTGCAATTGTAGAAGGCGGGCGATAATCCCTTGTTTCTCGAAGTTTTTTAAATCTAACTGGGTGGATATACCCTCGGCAAACCCCTTGAGAAGGCGCGAGGAGAGGCGACGACCATTAAGAGTGGCTGTGGGGTCAATAAGCTCGATTTTTCGCCCCTGCACTAGCTTAAATCCCACTTCTAGGCTAAGATCGAGGCTGGCTGCTGGTTCTTCCTGCTTTTGGGTCTCCAGCTGCAGCCTCAGAGCGACGCGATTATTATTAAGAAAGTTAAAATTTGCTTGACTAAGTTGATATTTTGTGCTAAACGATTCTTCCCTAGAAGGAATTAGATTATTAATCAGGGTCTGAATTTGTTCTTTGACCGCTGCCGATTGTAAAGCTTGATTAACATTAGTTTCCGTGAGGACAAGATGCAACGCCCCCGCAGCCGGTCGGCGCAGAGCGGCGGCTAAATTGCCGTTTTTTTGCTGTAATCGCCGCAAATCGAGGCTAATTGGCTCAGTTTCTAGCTCGATCTTCTCAATGCGAACATCAGCAAGGGGATAAATTCCCCGTGCAGAAATGCGAACTCGATCGATTTTGCCTTGCAGAGCCTGATAATTGGGAGTATTATCGACCCTGACGGCTAATTGTTCCACTTTTTGGACTTGAGAGCGAAGGGTATGGGCTAAAACCGTATCAATAATTGCCCCTGCGGGAGTTAACAGGGTCAAAACACTAGCGAGAGTGATTGTTAGCCATTCCATCGCCCAATTACACCCATTCAGCTAAATTTTGCCAAGCATTAGTCAAAAGCTGACTTAACCAACGTCGTTGCACTTGATCTAAAATCGGGTCTTCTGCGAGAATTTCTTCAGTAAGATCATCGAGAGATTGGCCTTGAGCGCGGGCCATTCTAATGATTCCCGCAATCACGGCAGCGATCATCTCCTCATCCACGGGACGCTGTCGGAGGGCGGCAATTTCTTCGGGGGTAGTCGGGATAGGATAATTCATAATCAGATGGTCCTGGCTGTGTATTAATCTAGGTATGTAAAGTTTTTTCAACTTTTTTCAGAAAACTTTTTGTGTAGTCTAGCGTAATCAGACGATTTTTGGGTGTAATAGCTAAATCAAGATGAGAGAAATCCTTTACAGAGAAATTCCGACTCCCGACTCGATCGCCGTTTGTCAGTGGTTACAATCCGATTGGCAACCCGGAAGCGGTGTCAAGACAAATACACCTAACGGGGTGAGATTGCGCTTATCGGAGGCGATCGAATTGTCGATCTTTGTCTGGACGCTGCAACGGACTACTTATTTAAAAGTTTTCCGCTGGGGTGAGCGATCGCATTACCTGGAAACATCCCTAACTCGGCAGCTCGATCGAGCTTTACAAAAGCGTTTTCCGCCGCAGTGTAACACGATACCAAACATCGATCGAAAAAATCACTCAATTTTTACAGCTTTAGAAGCGGACTATCCCCTAACGGTTCACTACTTCCGCAAAATGCCGCAAGGGGAGGCAGATTTAGAACGGTTGTACTGGTGGGAAAAACGTTGGCGCGACAGTGCCAAAAATCCCCAACAACCGCAGCCGGTAATTTTCTCTAGCAGTGAGGAAAATGATCATCCCATCGCCTACGACTTAATTTATATTGGTGGTGCCTTGGGGGCAATTCACGCCGCACAGATGGCCAAATTAGGTTATCGAGTCCTCTTAGTAGAAAGACTGCCTTTCGGACGGATGAATCGGGAATGGAATATCTCTCGATCGGAGTTTCAAAGTTTAATTAATTTAGGCCTATTTACTGCCGAAGAATTCGAGGAATTAATCTTCCAAGAATACCTCGATGGCTTTAATAAGTTTTTTGATGGCAATAATCCCCCCCATCTGAAGGCGGAGATTCTCCATACTCCCACGGTTTTAAATATCGCCATTAATTCCGATCAATTGCTGCAATCCTGCGGTAAAAAAATACAGGAATATGGCGGTAAAATTCTCGATCAAACCGAATTTCTTAAGTCTGATATTACTGCTAATAGTGTTACTGTCACCCTTAATCATGGTGGAGAAATTCAACAGATAAAAGGTCGTTTATTGATTGATGCCATGGGGTCTGCCTCCCCGATTGCTTGGCAATTAAACGGAGTGCGTGCCTTTGATAGTGTCTGTCCGACGGTGGGGGCAGTAGTAGAAGGATTCGATCCAGTGGTGTGGGATTCTCACTATGGCGATGTCTTAAATTCCCATGGCGATATTTCTAAAGGCAGACAACTAATTTGGGAATTATTTCCGGGGGAAGGAAAAGAATTAACCTTCTATCTATTTCACTATCATCAAGTCCATCCCGATAACCCCGGTTCTCTGTTGGAAATGTACGAAGATTTCTTTACTATTCTGCCCGAATATCGACAGTGTGACCCAGAAAAATTAACCTGGAAAAAACCAACCTTTGGTTATATACCGGGGCATTTTAGTACAGGAAAAAAAGATCGAATTGTCTCCTTTGATCGCATTTTAGCCATCGGTGATGCCGCCTCCCTGCAATCACCCTTAATCTTTACTGGATTCGGTTCTTTGGTGCGTAATTTAGAGCGCTTAACCCATCTTTTGGATATGGCATTGAAACACGATTTACTAACAGCTAAAGACCTAGAAAATGTGCGGGCCTATCAAAGCAATGTGGCGGTAACTTGGTTATTTTCTAAAGGAATGATGGTTCCCACAGGAAAAACCTTACCACCCCAAAGAATCAACGCCATGTTAAACACATTTTTCGGTTTATTGGCCGACGAACCGCCGGAGGTTTCTGAAACCTTTATTAAGGATAAAACCGATTGGTTGACCTTTAGCCGTTTAGCAATTAAAGCGGCCAGAAAAAACCCCGCTTTACTGTTATGGATAGCAGAAATGGCTGGCAGTCAGGATTTAATTCGGTGGTTAGGTTCCTATCTCGATTTTAGCCTTGATGGAGTCAAAAATCTGTTTTTTGGTTCCTGGTTTCCCCAATGGTTAAAAAACTCCCAAAGCTGGCTAGAAAAAGACAATCCCCGCCTCTGGTTAAAGTTATTGAGTTTTAATTATAGCTTAAGAAATTAGAGGATATTTATCAATTGACGCTCCCATCACCCTAAGCGCGTTAGAAGTCAAAGTAGATGAATTGTTTAAGAAGTTAACACCCCCAGAGGGTTGCTTCTCTGACAGGATTTCCCTTGATCCTTACTGAATACAATTTAATTTGGTATGACTAAGACCTGGGCGAATAAACTTCTCGGTTCCGATGCAAGCAAAATAAACTAGAAAAAACCGGGTTAAACTGGCGAAAAATTATTCCTACCGCCAGGGTCGCCGGGGGCGAGATTTTCGAGACATTTTCGATGACAGGAGAAAAGATGAGGATGCCTACTCGATTAAATTTTTCTAGGGAGCAGTTTTCCCTACCCGGGTTAAAGCGTCTGCGATCCTATCGCTCGGCCTGGTTGCGGGGAGATATCATCGCGGGGATCACCGTGGCGGCCTATCTCGTTCCCCAATGTCTGGCCTACGCGGAACTGGCCGGAGTACAACCGATCGCCGGATTATGGGCGATCCTACCGCCCATGCTTATCTATGCGCTGCTCGGTTCCTCACCACAACTCTCCGTCGGGCCGGAATCGACAACGGCAGTAATGACCGCCGCCGCTATCATGCCCCTCGTGGCGGGGGATAGTAGCAACTACGCCAGTCTGTGCAGTCTATTGGCCTTACTCGTGGGTAGCGTCTGCTGCCTCGCCGCTTTCGCCCAGTTGGGGTTTCTCGCCGATCTCCTCTCCAAACCGATCCTCGTCGGCTACATGGCCGGGGTAGCGGTGATCATGATCGTCGGTCAGTTGGGAAAAATTAGCGGGATGTCACTAAAAGCGGAATCGCTTTTCGGACAGATCGGGGAATTTTCCCGACATTTATCCGAGATTCACCCACCAACTCTGATTCTTGCCGCCGGTGTTTTAATTTTCCTGCTAGTGGTACAACGTCGCTTTCCCAATGCCCCCGGCCCTTTACTCGCGGTTCTACTGGCGACATCGGCAGTATATTTGTTCGATCTGAACGAGCGCGGCATCGCCGTGATCGGGGAAATTCCCGCCGGTTTACCGAGTTTGAAAGTACCGAGGGGTTTTTCTTCCCAGCAGTTCGTCTATTTACTCTCCTCGGCCATCGGTATCGCCCTCGTTGGCTATTCCGATAACGTCTTGACCGCACGCGCGTTCGGGGCGAAAAACAACTATCGCATCGATGGCAATCAGGAATTACTCGCCCTGGGAGCGCTGAATATCGGTAACGGCATCATGCAAGGCTTTCCCGTCAGCAGTAGCGGCAGTCGCACGGCGATCGGCGATTCTCTGGGCAGTCGATCGCAACTGTTTTCCCTCGTGGCTTTTCTGATCGTGATTTTGGTACTCTTGTTCTTGCGACCGCTGCTATCCCTGTTTCCGAAAGCGGCCCTAGGGGCGATCGTGATTTATGCCGCACTCCGTCTGATCGAGATCTCGGAGTTCAACCGTCTGCGTTGTTTCAAAACCAGTGAGTTCCGATTGGCGCTCGTCACCATGTTCGGTGTCCTGGCCACCGATATCCTCGTCGGGGTGGGCGTTGCCGTGGGGTTATCGGTGGTCGATCTGTTCGCACGGCTGATGCGACCACACGATGCGGTTTTGGGGGAAGTGCCGAATCTGGCGGGCCTGCACGACATCGAGGATTGGCAGGGCGCGACGACGATCCCCGGATTGGTTCTCTACCGTTACGACGCGCCCCTCTGTTTCGCCAACGCCGAGAATTTTCGGAAACGGGTAATAGCGGCGATCGAAGCGGAGAAAGTCCCCGTCGAGTGGTTCGTTCTCAATGCCGAAGCAATTCTAGATATCGATATTACGGCGGTCGATATGTTGAAAGAATTACATCGAGAATTAATCGGCCGTGGTATTACTTTTGCCATGGCGCGGGTGAAGCAAGATTTATATCAGCAATTAAAAAAAGGAGACCTATCCGAGACGATCTCGACCGAACGTATTTATCCAACCCTAGAGGAAGCGATCGAGGCGTTTCATCGGAAATTTTGGGTCTGAAACCCCGCCGTTCTAGGTTGGCTTTACGTTAGAATTAAAAGGCCAGTCTCGAAAACCAAGTGGACGGCGCAGCACCTTGAAAACTCGGCTTGGTTTTTTAACTGTGGTATGCGACGGTGGTGGAAGCAGAAACTTAAATCGTGAGGTTTAGGAATCGCCGCACTTTTAGGGCGGCGAGGATGTCAACTAACAGCAAGGGATGTAATCTCATTCAGGGGAAAAAGTCGCTATGAACCACCAAATAGAAACCCCGATCCGGTCACCTTCTCAAGCTCGATTCCGTTCACGGGAAGAACGCATCCAGATCGGTAAATCCCTGCGGGAGCGATTGCCGCGTTCTCGCCACGCTATCTGGCAACCCCCCGCAGCTGGTCGAGAGCCGATCGAAATCATCGAAGCATCAAATCAAGGGCGATTACAGGAATTAATTCCCATCCGCTACGGACGAATGTTGCGGAGTCCCTTTACCTTCCTGCGCGGTTCCGCTGCCTTGATGGCCTACGATCTGGCCACCACTCCCAAAACCGACATTATCGTGCAGGCCTGCGGAGATTGCCACCTGTTGAACTTCGGATTTTTTGCCACCCCCGAACGCAATTTAGTCTTCGATATTAACGATTTCGACGAAACCCTACCCGCACCTTGGGAATGGGATCTCAAGCGTCTCGTGGTCAGTTTTGTCATCGCCGGCAGGGATAGCGATCTATCCGATCGAGAATCGAAGGCAGCGGCGATCGATTGCGCTCGTTCCTATCGAGAACACCTGCGGGAATATTCTCGCCTCAGTCCCTTAGAGGTATGGTACACGCGCATAGGAGTAGAACAGGTGCTCGAGATGGCTCCCGACGAAAAGACACGCAAGATACGGGAACAGATGATGACAAAGGCCCGCGAGCGCATCATCGAACATCTCTACCCCAAGATCGTCACCCAAAGCGGGGGACGCAATCGCTTTGTCGATCAGCCGCCCATTCTCTACCATGTCAACGAACCGGATTGGGAGACTCTCGTGCGTGAGGGTCTGGAAGACTATCGCCAATCCCTGCCGGAGGAACGCCGGGTCCTGTTCGATCGCTACCAGTTAGAGGACTTTGCCCTGAAAGTGGTGGGCATTGGTAGTGTCGGCACCAGATGTTATATCGCCCTATTGTTCTCGGAAGATAACCATCCCCTCATCCTACAAGTTAAGGAGGCTTGCCCTTCGGTTCTCGAACCCTATACCGCCAAGAGCCAGTATGAAAATCAGGGACAACGGGTGGTTACAGGCCAGAGATTGATGCAATCCTCTAGCGACATATTTTTAGGCTGGACCCAGGGAAGACGGGGCAATAACTTCTATTTACGGCAACTGCGGGATATGAAGTTTTCCCTACCCATTGAGGGAGTATCGGCCGTCCAACTGCAACGCTACGCCGAGTTCTGTGGCTGGACCTTGGCCCGCGCCCACGCTAAATCTGGAGATGCGGCCACCATTAGCGGTTATTTGGGGAAAGGAGATCAGTTCGATCTAGCGATGGGCGAATTTGCGATCGCTTATGCCGAGCAGACAGAACAAGATCACGCCGCTTTGGTGGAAGCGGTCAAAACAGGACGGGTCGAGGCTTTGGTGGAAGAAAATTTATAGCATTAAGCTATCAGCCTGTTATTTTTCGACCTTAGATTAGGGGCGCCGCTCTCTTAGGTTTGGTGGGTAAAATGTATTCTAAGATACAGTCCTGCGGGCGAGTGAGTGGAAGGAACCACAGAGACACAGAGGACACAAAGATCGATCACTACTATATAAGTTAAACTTATCACACAAAGAATAACAGAGCCGATTTGCTCACAGAAAATAGGGCTTATCTCGACAAAATACTCTAGAACAAGGATGATGGTATGTGATATAATTTGCTCTTGCTTTCAACTACATATTTAAGTAATTTTGTCAAGAAAATGAGCGAATTAAAATCCCAAATCACGGCTATTGATCATCAACTTTCCAAACGTCCGATCGCTCTCGATCCCGCAGGATATTTTATTATTTATCTCGACCGAGAAGCAGGGTTAATCTGTGCCAAACATTACAGCAATATTATCAATGAAAAAGGTTTAGCCGTCGATCCAGAAACGGGAAAAGTTATCGGTGTTAGGCAAAAACTTGATCGCAATCCTGAGAATATTTACACTGCAAGAACTGCCAAAGAATTAGCCGTCAAAGTGATCGAAGAAACCCAACCTTGTCCGATTACTATGTTCGATCATGCTGCTTATTTAGGTCGAGAATTTACCCGCGCTGAATACGCTTTAATCACCGGGGAAGAATATATTCAGGATTAAAGATTGGGCTTTTCAGTGTTGCCAAAGGCACGGCGTAGCCGTCCAGTAAACAGTAAACAGTAAACAGGGATAAAGATGAAGATAAATAAATAACTTAAAACTTACATCTGATAACTGATAACTGTTAACTGATAACTGATAACTGTTAAACCGTGCCTTTAAATAAACCTTGAGGACGGAATAATAACAGCAAGATCATAATTAATAAAGCCACGGCTAATTTATAATCAGAACCAATTAAGGGAACACTAATTTCTTGGGCAACACCAATAATTAAAGCCCCAGCAATCGCTCCGTAGGGATTACCAATACCACCCAAAATCACGGACGCAAACATTGGTAAGATTAAAAACCAGCCCATATTGGGACGCACTCCCCCGGTAATTAACCCGAACATCCCTCCAGCTAAAGCAGTTAAAACTCCCGTGATTATCCATGTCCAGAAAACAACCCATTCGACGTTAATTCCAGTTACTCTAGCTAAATCGTTGCTGTCAGCTACGGCACGCATTGCCTTACCGATCTTAGTTTTTTGCAATAGCAAATGGAGGGCAATAATAACTATAATTGCCAAACCAATAACTAACAAGCGATCAAAAGCTACTTTAATCCCAAAAATTTCTGTAGCGGTCATCACAGGCAGATCGTAGCGTTGATTACTACCGCCCCAGATCATTAAAATACCATTGCGAAGAAATAAAGCCAAACCGATCGAAATAATAATTAAAGTGGTAGAATCAGCCCGTCGATCGCGCATAGGTTTCCATAATAATCTCTCGGCAATGAGCATGGCAATAGCTGTCACTGCTGCGCCCACCAGCATCGCTAACCAGAGATTAATCCCTTGAGCATTTACCACCCAAGTTATGTAAGCACCCAAAGTCATAAAATCGCCGTGGGCAAAATTAGACAGACGCAAAATGCCACAGGTAAGGGTTAAACCGACAGCAGCCAGAGCAATAATACTGCCGACGGCTAAACCATTGAATAAAAGTTGCGGTGTATCCATCAAACCTCTTGTATAAATCAGAAATTGTCCTTAGAAATAGGAGTCAGGAGAGAGAAAATTAATTAACTTTTGTCTTTTACCTTATTTAGCTGAAAGCTGAGGGACTGTAGCTTAAATATTTTTGTTTAGACCAAATTGCATGGCAGTATAAGCCTAGACAGCCATTATAAAGGTTTGTGTGCCAGCAATTTCTCGCGGCCGGTGAAAAGCTGACGGCTGATGACTTACTGCTATAAAATCAAGAATGCCCACTGATGGAATTTTCCGCCAATGAAGACTATCTTTCGATTAGCGATCGCTTTTTTTGCCTTACTATTTATCCTATCTCCTGTCAATGCCTTAGCTGCCAGTTCTGCTGCTGTCACAGGAGCCAATGCCAGTTATGAAAACCAGAATCTGACAGGGAAGGATTTTTCGGGACAAAATTTGCAATCTGCCCAATTTACTAACGTTAATCTCCAAGATTCTAACTTTAGTTCTGCCGATTTGCGCGGGGCAGTGTTTAACGGAGCCTCTATCATCGAAGGCAACTTTCATGGAGCGGACTTAACCAATGGGTTAGCCTATCTGAGTACCTTTAAAAATTCCGATTTAAGCGATGCCATTTTTGCCGAAGCGATCATGCTGCGTACCATTTTCGAGGGAGTAAACATCAACGGTGCTGATTTTAGTTTTGCAGTGCTTGACGCTCAACAAATCAAAAATCTCTGTGAAAGAGCCGAGGGTGTAAACTCAAAAACCGGCGTCTCTACCCCGGAATCTTTAGGATGTGATCAATGATGCAAACCCGGGTTGGTGTTATTGGTGGTGGACAATTAGCATGGATGATGGCACAGGAAGCCAAGAGATTAGGCATTTCTCTGATTGTACAAACACCACACCCCGACGATCCCGCCGTTGCTTTAGCTGACGGGGTTGTTTTCGCTGAAATAGCTGACGCGGAAGGCACAAAAAAACTAGCTCAACATTGTGATCTGATCACTTTTGAAAATGAGTTTGTTAATTTAGATGCCCTAGAAGAATTAGCGGCCACAGGAGTGCAATTCTATCCTAGTTTGGCAAATCTGCGCCCCCTATTGGATAAATACGAGCAAAGATGTTATTTACGCTCCCTAGGGTTGCCTGTGCCTGATTTTTGGGCGATAGATAATTTATCCCCACTAGAAAATTATCCTTTTCCGCTAGTACTGAAAGCGCGACGACACGGTTATGATGGTCAAGGAACCTTTATTATTCGCACTCCTGAAGAATTAAACGCCAAAAAGCCGCAATTAGAGCGTCTTGACTTGATGTTAGAAGCTTATATTCCCTACGAGCGCGAATTAGCCATCGTTGCCGCTAGGGGATTAACTGGGGAAATCGTCACCTATCCCGTGGTGGAAACCTATCAAGAGGAGCAAGTCTGTCGCTGGGTGATTGCTCCCGCCGCTCTTAACCAATCTTTACAGGCTCAAACCGAATCTATCGCCCATCATCTGTTAAGTAGTTTGTCGGCGGTGGGTGTTTTCGGGATCGAGTTATTTGTCACTCCCCAGGGAGAGGTATTGATTAATGAAATCGCTCCCCGTACCCATAATTCGGGTCATTACAGCCTTTCTGCCTGTCTTACCTCCCAATTTGCCCTACAACTGCAAGCAGTGGCTAATTTGCCCCTTGGAGCCACGGACTTAAAATCTGCTGGGGCAGTCATGGTTAATTTATTGGGTTTTGAGGATAGTGACGGCGATTATGGGGAAAAAAGAGCAGTTTTAGCGGCAATTCCAGACGCTCACGTTTTTTGGTACGGTAAAAAATCCCGTCCCGGTCGAAAATTAGGCCATGTCACCCTCTTAAGGGATACAAGCGATCGCTCTGAGTTATTGGCCCTAGCAAAGCAGATAGAAAAGCTTTGGTATGGTTGTTAGGGAATTATGAATTATGAATTATGAATTGGGGAGTATTTTCAGTAAACAGTAAACAGTAAACAGTGAACTGATAACTGATAACTGATAACTGATTCAGTAAATCCTAATTAGAGTCTGCTGAATAAATCTAAAAACCTTGTTGGATAAGAATTTTAGACTTTTTTCCCATCAAAAAGTGCCAGACATTGGGGGGATCGGGGGGGAAATTTAGGCACTTTTTCCTCGGTCAGTTTTTGACTAATTAACTCGTTACCGTCTCCACTGAGATGAATATTATCGCGATAGAGGGAATCAGGATTAGGATGAGCTTGAAAAATGGGCAGAAAATCTAGATAAAAAATCTGCTGGTTGCTGGTGAAATCTGCTAGTCTTTGACGGGCCTTTAATTCATAATCTCGCCCCTGTTTTTTAACTTCGCGAATGAGGGGAGTAATAGCGATAATTAAACGGGCTTGATTAGCCTGAGCAAGGGCTTGAATTTGGGCAAGAGCGGTTAAATTATTGCCCACTCGATCGCCTCCTTCTTGCACCGGTGGTAGGGGAGGATAACGCTTAAAATATCGATCGTACAACTCGATTAAAGCTAAAGCTGGCCGGCGAGCGGGATAATTAATTTCTCGTCCCACCACCGCCGAACTAGGAGCTAAAGCGAACAGATCATCGGTGTTCATTAATAACACGATCACCTGGGATTCAAAGATGCCGAAACGTCGCAGATAGGCCGATTGATTGCGCGGTCCCCAAGAATTGGCCGAAGCATTGAGAACCTCCACTGAACCCGTCAGATTTTGGCCTAAATTTTTGGTGATTAAAGCAGCAATGGTCTCTTTTTGATCCGTCCACCAGGAGCCATTAGCGATCGAATCACCGATTAACATGATTCTCGTCGTCTCCGGAGGCCGTTGGGGTGTAATCGGCTCGCTCCGCATCGAATACTGATTAACGGCGATAAAATTGGAAAACCGGCGCGTTTGTTGATTAGGAGCCAAAAGATAGCCAATTTCGGCATCAGCTTCGTAAATAAGCGGATTACCGAACCCGAAGACAATTCTTAAAATAGCCTCAAGGAAAAGGCCAAGGGCGAAAAGAACGCCTAAAATGATTAAAGACAGCCGAATGATACCAATTTCTAATAACACGGATAGATGAGAGTTCGCTAATTTTTGACATCCTCACCGCCGTAAACGGACGGCGATTCCCAAACCTCACGATTTAGGTTTCTGCTTCTTTCCCTTGCGGGGTTCCGCACCTGCCGCCCCAGTTTTACTCTGTTCTGGTCTTATGGTCGCTCTACAGACTGACACCGCAAGCCCTGCGGCCAAAATGTTTTTACTGGCGTTAATATCTCGGTCATGGTGAGTCCCACAGTCTGGACAATCCCATTCTCGAACATTTAACGGCATTTTCTCAGCAATATACCCGCAATTACTACACCTTTTAGAGCTAGGAAACCATCTATCTATTTCGATGTAATTTCTCCCATACCAACGGCATTTATAGGCTAATTGTCGGGTGATTTCTCCCCAGCTTACATCAGATATTGCCTGAGATAATTTCGGGTTTTTGACCATATTCTTAACGGCTAAATTCTCAACCACAATCGTTTGGTTTTCACGAACTAATTTAGTGGTTAGCTTATGTAAATGGTCTTTTCTACTATCGGTGATTCGAGCGTGAATTCTGGCTACTTTGATTTTTGCCTTTTCTCGATTCTTTGAGCCTTTCTGTTTTCTAGAAAGATTTTTTTGTGCCTTTTGCAGTCTCCGATAATGCTTGTTAAAATGCTTGGGATTAGATACTTTATCGCCATTGCTGGTAATTACAAGGCTACTAATTCCTAAGTCAATTCCGATGGCTTTATCGGTTGGGGGTAATGGCTTAATCGTTGGGTCATCAAATCTAATTGAGATATGCCAGCGTCCAGAAGGATGTAATCTGACTGTTACTGTACTTGGTTCACAGCTTTCTGGGATTTGTCTTGACCATCGAATAGGTAAAGGTTCTGTGCATTTAGCT
>NZ_JAJTDH010000086.1:0-11672 GCF_021300285.1 Microcystis sp. 49638_E5
AAAACATTTTGGCCGCAGGGCTTGCGGTGTCAGTCTGTAGAGCGACCATAAGACCAGAACAGAGTAAATCTGTTAAGGCAGGTGCGAAAAATCCTTCGGGAAAGAAGCAGAAACCCAAATCGTGAGGTTTGGGAATCGCCGTCCGTTTACGGAGGCGAGGATGTCAATGATGCCAATTCTAGCAGATAGCCTCGAGGCGCTCTGACCAAGGTAGCCCTGGCAGCGATAACCACAGCGCGCAACTTCCGCAAGAATGCTAATATAAAAAAGCTATTGGCTAATTTTTTCCTATTTTAACTCGCAATATGCTCCCGTCTAATCTCGATCGCATCGTCGAACGCCTCAAACGCCGTACCGATCCTAAGCAAAAATACGAACAATTACTAGCTTTTGCTAAAAAACTAGAACCAATACCAGAATCTGCCAAAATACCCGCTAATAAAGTTCATGGCTGTGTATCCCAAGTTTATATCACTGCCGACCTCGAAAATGGCCAGGTTTGGTACAAAGGGGATTCCGACGCGCAATTAGTCAAGGGTTTAGTTGCTTTGTTAATCGAGGGTTTCAATGGACTGACTCCCACGGAAATCCTGCAAGTCACCCCGGATTTTATCGAAGAAACCGGCTTAAAAGTCAGTCTTACCCCTTCCCGCGCCAACGGATTTTATAATATTTTCCAATTAATGCAGAAAAAAGCTCTCGGTTTTCAGTTGGGAATGTCCGCTTAGATACCTAGTTTTCTGGTTCCGGTTCCTTTGATTCGGGAATCTCGCAGTTTTGGAAACGAGTATCCACCAGCGAACGCGTACAGCCCCAATTACTCGGTATTCCCGACGGCCAACCCATCCGCAAAGCTTCCGGACAGATGGCCATCACCGTTAACTGACAGTCAATTAACTGAAAACCCTCTTTCTCACACTGTTTGAGACTGTGTTTGAGAATAGAATCATTGTTAAATTCGATGGTTTTATTGCACTGAATACAGACCAAATGATGATGGTGGTGGGGATAGGGTTGATTGAGTTCGTAGTGTTTATGACCTTCGGCCAATTCCAACTCCCGCAAAATCCCCATCCGCGACATTAGTTTAACACTGCGGTAAATTGTCGATAAACTAATTCCTTCCCCCCGTTTGTCCAGTAATTCCTGCAATTCCTCAGCACTGAGATGATTGCCTTTCGGTAAATTCTGGAAAACGTGCAGAATTTTCTCTCGCTGGGGAGTTAAGCGCCACCCCCGCGCGTTGAGTTCCGCTTTCAGGGAGGAAGCAGTGTAGGCAGACATAAGCGATCAACTCTCAATAAAAGCTATTTAATTGACAATGATAGTCGTTTCGGCGAGCCATTGGCAACAATTTTAAGTAGTTGAAAATTCCCCCAGCATTCGAGTATGAAAAATTACTATGAAGTCCTCCAAATTCCCCGTAATGCCAGTAATAATCAAATAAAAGCCGCTTTTCGTCGTCTGGCCCGGCAATATCACCCCGATTATAATCCCGATGATCCGGAGGCAGTGACAAAATTTCGGGAAATTGAACAAGCTTATCGGGTTTTGAGCGATAAAGAGAAAAGAAAAGAGTATGATCGCAGTTTATCCCCGGAAATACCCACTTTTCACCCCAGTGCCGAGGATTTTTATCAGCAGGGATGGCGCTACGCTCAAGAGAAAAATTATCAACTAGCGATCGCATTTTACCAGCAAGCGCTCGCAATTAATCCGCAATTTTGGCAGGCCTATCTGCAACGGGCGGAAGTTTACTACTATAATCAGCAGGATCGGCAAGTTTTGAGCGATTGTCGCCAAGTTTTGCAGTTAAAACCCGATTGTTCCCAAGCTTACTATTACCTCGGTTTATCCCGTCAACGACTCGGTTACACCCAATCCTCCCTAGAAGCTTATGGCAAAGCAATCGCTATTGACCCAAATAATCCCCAATTCTATTATCAAAGAGGATTAGCTTTAGAGGAACTCTCGGAACTGCCGGCAGCACGAAAAGATTTCCAAATAGCGGCCAATAAATTTAAGCAACAGGGAAATTTTCGCCGCTATCATGCCATTGCAAATAAATTAAGAGACCCTCAGAAAAGTTATCGACAACGGCAATCAATCAAGTGGTCAAAAACTCTTTTTATTGTTTTTGATTTGCTGAAAATCTCTTTTTCATCTTTGCTCAAACCCAAGACCGGTCTAGCAGAGGCTTTTTTAAAGTTCAACCGTAATCAGGCTTTAGCTACGGGTGTATTGGCAGCAATCATCAGCAGTTTTTTCATCGCTTTGACTTGGCAAAACTGGACAGTTAAATCCGAGTTTTTACTGTTACTAGGCTGGGCAGTATTTCCTTTTATTATTCTGACTTTATCTAGTTGGTTGGGCAGAAAATTAAGTAATAAATATGGTAGTCTCACCGGCGATATATTTTTAGCTGGCCTGATAATTTTGCCCTTTTCCCTCGTCATTTTGCTCACTTCCTATTTATCCATAAATGGCGATATTATCGGCGCAATTATCGGTGTAACCGGCGGTTATCTAACCGGAATGCTCTACTATGGTTATCGCCATTTATCCAATATTTCTTCGCCGATCTCTTTACTTTTACTCCCTTTTGTGCTAGGTTTTCTTACGGTTAATATCTGGGGAGTTTATTATTATCTCTAAATCTTCTGGGGTATTACAGTTAAATAAAATCTCGGAATTATCGATAATTAATTCCTCCACCACAGAGACATTTAACCATTTTTGAAAAGAAGTTCCCCCTTGCTGAATATAAGTCTGCAAAGATTCTAAACAACGACGATGATAGAAACCACAGAGAGGTTCCCAACGCTCACCGCACCGGGGAACCAAAGCGATGGCATTTTCTGGTACAGTGGCTAATAATCTTGACCATCCTTGAATAATTGGGGGTGTTAGTAAAGGTAAATCGCAAGGGAGCAATAAAACCCAATCGGTTGATACAAAAGTTAATCCCAAGGCAAAGGCCAATAAAGGACCCCTAGTGGGGAGAGGTTCCTTGATTATCCGGCAGCATTGGGGAATGATAAGTTCATAAGGTTCTGGCCAAGGCGTAATCACAGACACCTGTACTGCACAATCTTGGGCAATTAAACAAGTATTCTCTAGAAAAGAGAGACCCTGAAAAGATAACAAAGCTTTATCTCGTCCCATACGAGAACTTTGGCCACCGGCCAAAATTAACGCAGTTAAAGCAGTAAAATCACTCATAATCACCAGTTCTAAAGGATAAACCACAGAGGCACAAAGAACACAAAGAAAAAGACAGACTCGATCAGTGAAGACTATCTATCAGATAAAGGACAAGAGAGCCTACTAATCTAGCCAACTTGCTCAAATCCATGCTAGTCTCTTGATAATTAATAATATCTTCATAACATAAGCACTAGATGAATTCCAATTTAATCAAAGTTCCCTTTGTCGATTTGACTTGGCAAAATCAGCCCCTACAAGCAAAAATTACCGAGGCCATCCAAACAGTTATCGACCGGGGAGATTTTGTTTTAGGTCAAGCTTTAGCCGAATTTGAAACCGCCTTCGCCCAAGCTTGCGGAGTCGAGTATGCTGTGGGAGTAGCTTCCGGCACTGCCGCTCTTGCCCTTGCTTTACAAGCTTACGGCATCGGTGCCGGGGATGAAGTGCTAGTCCCCGCTAATACCTTTGTCGCTACCCTCATGGGTGTTATTCAAGCGGGAGCCAAACCGATTTTAGTTGATTGTCACCTCGATACGGCCCTAATTGACCTTGCGGCGGCCGCCCAAAAAATTACCCCCAAAACCCGCGCCATTCTACCCGTACACCTGTACGGACAGATGGTATCACCCCAACAATTACAGGATTTTGCCCGCAGCTATAATCTGATTATCTTTGAAGATGCAGCCCAGGCCCATTTAGCCAGTAGAGAAGGTTATCGCGCCGGCAGTGTCGGTGTGGCGGCGGGGTTTAGTTTTTATCCCAGTAAAAATTTGGGTGCTTTTGGCAATGGCGGAATGTTAGTGAGCAATGATCCTGAAATTAGCCAAAAAGCCCGCAGTTTAAGAAATTATGGCGCACCGAGCAAGTATTTCCACACCGATATCGGCACTAATAGCCGTTTAGATAGCATACAAGCCGCCATTTTAAACATTAAATTACCCCATCTGGAAAGTTGGAATCGCTCCCGTCATCGAGCGGCAAGACAATACGACCGGCTTTTGGCTCCTTTAGCCGATAAGGGCATTTTACCCATACGAGACGAAACCGAAACCGGTCATGTCTATCATCTCTACGTTATTCGCATTCTCCCCCATTGTCCCGTTGAGCGCCAACAACTACAAGAACAATTAACTGCCGTCGGTATTCAAACCGGCATTCATTATCCGATTCCCTGTCATCTGCAACCGGCCTATCGCTACCTGGGTTATCAACAGGGAGGCTTTCCTAATGCAGAGATTCTCTGTGAAGAAATTGTCTCTCTCCCCATGTACCCCGGTATCAGGGAGGAGCAAATTGAAATGGTTGTTGAACAGATTACTGCGATCATCGGGTAACATAAATTCAGAATTTGTCACTAAATCGCTCTGTCCTATGGGTATTAGTCCTTCCCTATCCCCCGTCTCCCAGAAAAATTGGCAATCTTGGCTGATTATCGCTTTCTTGGCGGTTATCTACGGTCCGGTGATCTTTCATTGGTACGACGGTTGGCTGAATAAATCGATCAGCATCGAACACGAATACTTTAGCCACGGCTTGATCGGCCTTCCCTACGCCGCCTATATTGTCTGGCAGAATCGTAAAAAATGGCAGCGCCTCGAAGATCGCTCCCATCCCCTCGGAGCGTTTTTGTTAACCCTAGGAGCGATTTTTTATCTCCTCGGTTCCTCCCTTTGGGTTAGTATATCTTTTCCGATTATTTTAGCGGGCATCTGTCTCTGGTTAAAAGGAACGGAAGGTTTTAAATTACAGGGATTTCCCCTACTTTTAACAGCTTTAGCGACTCCTAATCCTATCCCCTACCTGATCACTCCCTATACCCTACCCCTACAGGTTTTTATTGCCGCTTGCGCCGGTTTTATTCTTCAGCAAGCGGGCTTAGATGTCTCCGTTGACGGTATCTATGTAGCGGTAGAAGGTAGGATGGTGGAGGTCGCCCCCTACTGTGCGGGGCTGAAAATGTTATTTACCAGTCTTTACGTCACGCTGCTGCTGCTCCATTGGACAGATACCATCGAAAACGGTCGTAAAACCCGCTTTATGCTCCTCAGTGCCTTTGGAATTAGTGTCGGGGCTAATATCGTTCGTAACTCGCTTTTAGCCTGGTTTCACGGCACAGGACAAGAGGCAAACTTTAAATTACTCCACGATAGCTGGGGGGGTGATTTATACTCCGTCTTTATGTTATTACTGATCCTTTTGGTCTTCCAAATCATGCAGTATCGGGACGCAGCCAAGAAACAGTCCCTAGCTCAAGAGGAAGGTAACAAAGGTGATTAGTCAAAAAATTCCAGCCGAGGTAACTTTAGTGTTAGATAAAATCAAAAAAAAGCTACCGGGTAATTATCTACTCCTGTTGTGCCTGCTGCTGCTATTGATTTTAGGGGGTATCTTGCCCAATTTAATTTCTGGCCATTGGTCTTGGGTGGAGCAACCGAGAATCGGTAATATGCAGAAAATGCAGGCCTTACAAAAATCGGGAATCGAGTTCTCTGACCTGAAAACCATCGACCAGAGCCAAGTAGAAATCGGTGAGGGAAAATGGTCGGTACAAGTGGTGGAAACTCCTGAAGGCAAGAGGATCACCGTGCTTTTAAAGCCACAGATATACTATAAAAATCAACCAGGATTAGAATGGTCGGATATCAGTTCGATTAGTCGTTGGAATCAGGGGGAAACAACCGAGCTATCAATTCCCACCCGGTCGGGAGGAAAGGCCACGGCTCGATTCTATCGGGCTTGGACACAAAACACCTTTGCCGTGGTGCAGTGGTATGCTTGGCTAGGTGGTGGTCATTACGATTCCTCTGTTTGGTATTGGCTTGACCAATGGGCGCAATTAAAAAGACAGAGAGTACCCTGGATAGCCGTTTCCTTAGTGATTCCCTTAGAACCGACGAAAGAACTGCAAACTCTCACTCCCTTTGCTCTCAATCTCGCCAAGGAAGTTCAAAGTAACTTAGAACAAAATGTCTTAAGTCAATTAACTTCTCTCCCTGAGTCTAAAAAAGAAAAGTAGTTTTTCTGCTCCTAACCATCTCTTTAAAAAAAACTAGCTCAAGGCACTTTTCTAGCCCTTAATAGCTTCTTTGTTCCTCTCCCACTAGGTATAGCCATTTCAGATAAGTCTGATACAATCTAGACCAGTGAAACCCTTATGAACTCTGGCATTGATATTCTCAATCTTAATTGAAATGACTATAACTCCCAGAAAATAAATTATCATCGTCAGAACCCAAAAATTGACAGATCTGTATGATTCCACCAACGCTCAACAAGTTTTTGCCAGTTAGTTTATTGAGAACCGGGGCCATAGCCCTATCAGGGTTGGGTCTGACAGGGTTCTTGTGGATAATTGACTCCGAGAGCCTCAAGGCCCAGGGTCCTTTGTCCATACCCCAGACTCAACCGGGGGCCGGGTTGGAATTTTTGCCCCCCCAACCCCCTAATCCCACCTTTCCTGAAAACACGATTCCCCCCGCTGGCTACAGTCCACCGGGTTACTCTCCCAATAATCGCCAATTCCGACAAATTCAGTCCTATCGACTCGATATCGGCGATCAAATTACTGTCTCGGTTCCCGATTTTCCCGAATTTAATTCCTCAAGTCCTGTGGATCCCGATGGTAATTTTCTGGTGCCGATTTTAGGGCGTATTCCCGTGTTGGGCTTGACTTTAGACGAAGTGCAAACTAAAATCCGCCTGGAATTGGGGCGAAAATACTTGCGGGAGGAACCAGAAGTCATTGCCTTTCTAACCGGTCCGCGTCCCGTCCAGTTAACCATTCTGGGAGAGGTACAGCGACCGGGGTTTTATAGTGTTGCTCCTAATACTCCCCTAGCGCAGGTACTTTTGGCCGCGGGTGGCGGCACCCCCAGAGCCGATCTGCGTTCGATCGTTGTCCGTCGGGTTTTAGTCGATGGTACAGTATTAGAGGAGAAACTTGACCTTTATACTCCCTTAATTAAAGGGGAACGCTTGCCAGATCTGCGTCTGCAAGGGGGCGATGCCGTGATTGTTTCCAAGTTAGAAGTGGGCCAAGAGACGGGATATAATGGCACATTGGTGGCGAGAACCACCCTCGCCCAGCAGAATATCACGATCAGGGTTTTAGCTCCCTTAGTTCCTTCGGGAATTGCCCTGAGAAATGTTTCGATTCCTAATGGCAGTACCTTCCTCGATGTGGTGGCTAGTTTACCGGTTTCCGATCGCCTGCGGATTAATGTCAATGAAGTGTCTCTGCTCCGTTTTGATAGTGCCAAAGGGGGAATTGTTAGTCAAACTTTGAGTCCGATAGCGGCAGTTAGAGGAGATATCTCGCAAAATGTTCCCTTAGAAGATCAGGACGTAATTATCGTTACCCGCACCCTATTAGGGGAAATTTTCGCCGCTTTTAATATTATTACCCAACCCATCCGGGATATTACGAGTTTTACCAATACAATTCTCAACCTTAGCAATCAATTCGATAACTTCCGATAATTGAGGGGCAACTCGCTCCCTTCACTCCTGAACACAACTTCATAGTCTAGGATTTCAAGGGAGAGAATAACTCTTGACCGCTAAAATGTAAAGAATCTGGGAATACATTAAAAAGCTATGGCTCTACCAATTGTTAAACGATTTCTCATCTCGCTAGATCAGAACAAATTTGTGGGAATATTCGTCTTCCTCGTCTGTTTAGGCGGTTCTGTGATCTTTGCTCTCCTACCCGATCCTGAGAAACCGCCCACCTTTTATCGAGCGGTGGGACAATTGGCCTACCGGGTGCCGCCGCCGGCTTTTACCAGTACAGGAACCAAACTGCAAGAACAAGGGCGAGCTATTAACCGCGATTTACTGCTGTCTCCCCGGGTATTGGTCAATACAGCCCAAAAACTGCAATTTAATCAGGAACAGATCGTTAAAATTCGCGATCAAGATTTGAAAATCACCTTCCCTGGTGAAGCGGAGGGACAAAAAAATAATAGCGACCAACCTCAAGAGATACTTTTAGAGTTAATGTCCGACTCCCAGTCCAAGGCGGAGTTAATTCTCGAAACCTTGATGAAGGAAATGGTGGAATACAGTCGCTGGCTGAATACTTCCCAGTTACGGGCCCGCATAGAAGCTCTCAGTGTCCGACTTAACGAAGTCCAAAAAGATTTAACCAGAGCCGAAGAAAAGTTTTATCGCTACATTAGTACCCAGGGTTCAGATTTATTGGCGATTCAAGATGGGAGTTTATTCGCCGCTATCACCAGTAGTCAACAGCAACAGCGAGAAATTCGCCTAGAACTGCAAGGCATTCAAGGACAGATTAATAGTCTGAGTAAACAACTCGATTTAACCCCCGATCAAGCTTACACCTCCTCGGCCCTTAGTGCCGACCCGATTATTGCCAGTATCCGAGCGCAGATCTTGGGTACGGAAGCCCAATTGGAGCGACTACAGAAGGATTTACGTCCCGAACATCCCACCGTAGCTAAATTACGCAAAGAACAGGAAGTTAACGAATCTCTCTTACAAAAAAGAGCCGCCGAGGTGATCGGAAAAGATGGCATCCTGACCGATCTTCCCAGCAGTCGCATCCGTCAGCAAAGTAATCTCGATGCCACCCGTCAACAACTAGCGGCTCAATTAGTCACCCTGCAAACCCAGCGCGAGGGTTTAATGAAACAATTAGAATCCTTAGTGACTCAGGAACAGCAATTACGCTCCCAATACGAGAAATTCCCCGATAAACAGCTACAGCAAGCTCGTTTAATCCAAGCCGTCGCCTTTCAACGGGGTATCTACGAGAATATTCTCAATGCTCTGGTGGATGCTCAGGCCGCAGAAGCGGAAACCGTGGGTAGTCTCACCGTCGCCCAAACGCCAGTTGCTGAACGGATCGAACAGGTGTTTAACCGCAAGAATCGTACCTTGATTCTCTTGGTGGGTGCTGGTTTGGGAACTTTAGCCGGATTGGGCGTGATTCTCCTGTTAGCAGTGATCGATGATCGCCTGCACAGTCCCCAAGAATTGCGGGAAGCTTTGGTTAGTCGGGATATACTACTCTTAGGACAATTGCCCATTGTCCGGAATTTAGAGGGCGAGGAAATCGAGCCGATTCTCGCCGATGCTAATGCCAATTATCTCCCCTACTACGAACGTTTACGCAGTACCCTGCGACTTGTTGGCGGCGGCGAAACGGTGAAAGTAGTTGTTGTCACCAGCATTACTGGCGGAGAGGGGAAAACCGCCACTGCCTATAATCTGGCGATCGCTGCGGCTTTAGCGGGGCGACGGACTCTGTTAGTAGAAGGAGATCTGAGAAGTCTTTCCAAAGCTGAAAAAATCGGAGTCATTCCCGATCCTAATTCTTTCCGAGAACCCCTACTTTACTACGGGGCAAAAAGTAAATCGGTCCGTCTGGCCCCAAATATTGAAAACCTTTCCATTTTGCCTAGTCCCGGTCCGCAAAAACAAGCGGCAGCTATCATTGAATCGAGCGAATTACAATTAATTCTCAAAGATTCTCGCGGCCGTTTCGATCTGGTGATTGTCGATACGCCTTCTCTGTCTAGCTGTAATGATGCGCTTCTCTTAGAAGAACTAGCAGACGGGATTATTCTGGTAACGCGCCAGGCGATCACTCGTTCTAGTCTCTTGAGTGAAGCAACTGACCAGTTAGCAGAAGCGGAGGTGAAAATTTTAGGGGCGGTGATTAACTACGTCGATATTACAATGAGTCTCAACACCGCCGAACCGGAACTGCCAGCTTTGATAGTTCCCTCAACACAGGGACAAACAGAGGTGGAGGAAGTGAAAGTGGAGGTGTAAATGCGGTTAGATTTGACAAAATCTTCTGGCTCGATCGAATTGTGGTTCTTGCCAAGAAAAAGCAAAATGACTGATACCATCTATTGTGGGAAAAGCGATCCGAATCGCTTCCATTTGTACTTCTAAGGAGGGACGATTGTTATAGGGTTGTCCCCATAAACCCGCTAAAGCTGGGATAACAGGAGTTTGATTTCCCCTGCTTGCCACTACTCTTTTGATCTGATTAACTATACAGGTGGTATCGTTACAATTAGCGTAGGACATGGGATGCCATTCTAGGGAAGCGGGAAAACTATCCCAAGCTTGTAAACGAGAATCAAAACCTTGATTACCCACAAGACGATTCCCATCAGGAAAAAACACTGCCCCGGCGGGAATTCCCTGACGTTCCACTAGGGCGGAAAAATAACTAATATAATCAATTACACCCTGGGCAGCATGGGCAACCGCTAGGAACCAAAGTTCTAATTTGAGGCGATCAAAACGGGTTTTAACTGATTGTTTCATCTCCTCCTCTAAAGGTATTCTTCCTTGCCAAAGAGGGGCGGTTTCTTGGGGATAAAGGAGGTCGGCTTCGACGATATCATCGGGGGAAATTTGCCCACGAGTCAGATAGCGATCGATTAAAAATTTGCCCTTATTATTCAATCCTCGATTAATGAAAGCTTGTCGGGATGCTGGACTAAAAATCCATAAATCTTTGACATCATCAGCAACAGAATCGACTCCTGTTCCTCTGGGATAGCGAATATAATCAAATAAAACTCCATCGGGACGACGTTGTAAAATGGCTTCTAGGAGAATTAAATAATCCTGTCGCGCTTGATTACTGTAGGGATCGACAAAAGTTTGGGATTGATCATCGACAAAAGAGGTGCTATCTTGTCCTTTACCATTGCGTGCTAACACCTCCTGTCGATCGGGTTTCAAGCTATAAGCATAGCCAAAATTGAGGCTAAATAACCAAGCATAAACCTTTAAACCGCGTTTATGTCCCTGTTCGATCGCCTGTGCTAATAAATCGACATTTCCGGCACTGGGATTTTTAATGACGCTATCCCAAACGGTGGGATTATTGTTAGGAGGTAATAGGACTTGACCATCGGCAAAAACTTCCAGATAAACTGTATTATAACCTTTGGCCACGATGCGATCGAGGATACTTTCGATCGAGCCTGGACGGGTATCACAGGAGTAGAGACGTAACCAGATCGCCTGTTCCTGTAACCAATGTCGGGACCGACAAAAGCGCAATTGTTCAGCATATTTCTGCAATAAAATGTTATATTCTTGGGGCGAAGTTTGACGCAGATTTTCTTGTTGTTTGATTTCTGATTCGGACAGTTGACAATTATCATTGACAGCGAGGCTAGAGTTAATCCCTAGATGACTACTCCAGAGGATTGTAGCGAGGAAACAGGATAGAGATCGCAGACAATTAATTTTCTTTAACATAGTTGTTCACAGCGTTTGCTATTTTTTTATTGTTGGCACTTTCAGATAAATAGGGTCTGCTGAAAAAGTTTTTCCTGGGGGTAGGGTGTGGGGTATGGGGTGTGGGGTGTAGGGTTTTACCGATTTTCAGGTGGTCAACTACCTAATTTTCAGGGAAAAAGTACCTCAATTTTCCCCCTGATCACTCCCATGCCTGGTACTTTTTGATT